>PUXX01000049.1 GCA_009659895.1 Campylobacterota bacterium | reverse complement strand
ACTCTATTTGCCCAGGTGGAGCCTCAGCAGCTCTTTTTGAAAAGTTTTCCACTGGCTGGGACCTTCCATCCGTACCCTTTTTATCCCAAAGATGATCCAAAATCGGCTTTTAACTGGGTCTTTCAGACCCCTTCGGGAAATCTTTATCAGATGATGGGTGCGACACCAGATCAGCACAATGTCTTTGGCTGGAAGAGGATAGAGCAGCTCAAGCTTCCCGATCCGGTCTGGGACTTCTATTTTATCGGTGATATTGACGGTGATGGTGATACGAGATTTGATTTTATTCTGACAGCCTCAAAGTATAAGGGCAAAATCTATAAGCTTTTGCCAACTCCCATAGGCGATTTTTTCCGTTATCAAGATCTGGGTTTTATCAACTACACAAAAGATGAGCGCTCCATATGGCTTAGTGGTGAGGCTATAATCTACTTGGGGCTGTTTGATTCTTTGCGATCGACCTCTTATCCTCAGACGATGGCTATCGTTGATCCAAGAGGATTGGAGGAGTTTTTGGAAAAATATCATCCGCCCTTTGGTGATAAACTAAAAAGTATCGATTTAGAGCACTTCAATATCGCTCTTTTTAGCTTCACCCTCAATGGTGCTGAGCATATACAGATCAATCCACCTCGCTTTATTGCTCCCAAAGTGGCCTACATCACTACCAATGTTTTTGCACCAGAAATCGGGATTCGATCCGTGGTTTTTTATACCTTTGCCGTAGCTGCTAGCAAGCAGATCCAAAGAGTGGTTTTTGAGATTCGGGGGAAAGAGTATATTATCAATTTTCCAGATACTGACTGTAGCGGTGAGCCTCAGATGCCGGTGTGTGGTTTGAAACAGGTAGAGTGTATCACCGCTCCTTGTGATCCGATCCCCTATACCTATCCCAACTACTGTTCTTTGAAAGAAGATGGAGCTACTTTTTTGCATATGGGACCTTGCGAAGCAGTTCGTAAGACAGATCCAAAAGAAGTAGCTAGAAGCGTATCAAAAACAGGAGCTTTATTGACAAGAGAGCTCTATACAAAAAGCAATATCTTTCTTAGCCCCTTTAGTATCGCAACCGCTTTGCATATGGTCTATTTTGGCGCCTCCGGTCAGACCAAAGAGGAGTTTGAGCGCTTCTTTGGGTATACAAAATTGGATGTCCCATCTTCGATTCGTGAGTATATCGCCAGGATAGCACCCCACTCCAACAGATTGGAGATCGCCAACTCCGCGTGGTTTGAGAGGGAGTTTGGGGTCTATAGAAGCTATGAGCAGATGGTGAAGGATTTTTTGCATAGTGAGATCTATCGCAAAGATTTCCTCCACGACCCTGATGTGGTACGTCAGGAGATCAATGAGTGGGTGGAGCTAAAAACTCATCAAAAGATCAAAGATCTCCTGCCCCAAGGCTCCATCAGCTCAGATACCCGGGCTGTCTTGGTCAATGCGGTCTATTTTCTTGGGGAGTGGATGGCGGGATTTGATGAGGACGAAACGAAAAGAGAGCCTTTTTACCTTTTAGGAGGTGATACCAAAGAGGTGTGGATGATGAATGGCTGGGGGGATTATAATAGAAGTGAAGGTCAAAGCTATGAAGCTTTAGAGCTACCCTATAAAGATCATGAGCTTAGTCTTTGGATCTTGCTGCCAAAAGAGGGGTATCACATAGAGGATATATTGGATGAGATCGCACAGAGATACACAGATCTCTATACAAGAAGAATAGAGGGTGAAGTAGAGATCAAAGTGCCAAAATTTCAATTGGAATGGGGGACAAAGGAGCTCTCCAATACACTCAAGAGGTTGGGACTGGTGCGTGCTTTTGATCGGTATGAGGCAGAGTTTGAGTATCTAGGCAGCCCAATCGATCCTAGTGGTCGGCTCTTCATCGATGGCCTCTATCACAAAGCCTATATCGAAGTGGATGAAAAGGGGAGTGAGGCTGCGGCTGCTACGGCAGCGGTGATGGTAGAGACTACTGCGATGATGGAGCGGGCGAAGTTCTATGCCAATCGGCCCTTTGTCTTTATGATCGTGGAAAATAGTCTCAACACCCCTCTTTTTATGGGGGTATTGGTCGAGCCCTAGACCTGCTTCCAAAGCAGGTGGGCCTTGACATCTAGTTCGCTCTTTTTGGGTTTGATGACGATCTCTTGGATCGGGTAGTTTTGCGGATCGTAGCGCTCTTCGATCCGTTCTAGCTCCTCTTCTAGCTCCTCTTCTAGCTCCTCGATTTTTGCTTCTAGCTCCCTGATCTGCTCTTTGGCAAGTTGGATATCGTCGTACTCTTCGTAGGCTCTTTTTGCCTTGGATATGGTCGAGCCAGCCTTTGAGATGGTAGATGATTTGATCTTTTTTCGACCAAAGAGCGAGTCAAGAAGCGTCATTCCCAAAGAGATGATGGTATCGGTTGTTTTACTCTTTGCTTCTTCTTTTTCTTTTTGAAGCTTGAGATAGGCCTTTTGGAGTCTGTTTCGTAGGCGTTCTAGCTTCTTTTCAAATCTTTTTTGGATCCTGTCGATCTGCTCTTCTTTCTTGTCTCTCAAAGCCTCCAGGACCCGCTCTTGGAACTCGTCATAGCTCTCAAAGAGCTCCGATTCTAGTCGAAGCTTTGGGACTTTAAAGAGGATGATTTTCTCATTGAGATAGAGAAACTGCTTCAGATCCCTCTCAAGAGCTCTGAGATTTTTAAGCTTGAGCAAGAAAGGAGGCAGCGTGGCGAAGCTGGCATTGGATGGAGGATGGGTAGCATAGTTTTTGGCTTGTGCCTCCTGGCATTCGGCAAAGTCGATCTGCTCAAGATACTCATAAAGCTCGATTTCACAAACTCTCTTTTTTGTCAGATCGATTCCTCTTCGCTGATTGTAAAAGTGCAAAGTTGCCTCAAAATATAGAAATGGTCTAAAGCGAAAATGCTCGCTAGAAGGATTGACAATCTCGTAGAGCTGAGAGATACCTTCACTCAAGATCGGCGCGCCAAAATGTTCATGCTTGGATGGAGAGCTTGGCTGGGGAGATGGTGATTCGGATTTTTTGGGTTTGAGAGGCTCCATGAGCTTGCGCACCTCATCTTTGGACAGAGGTCCTTTGAGATAGCTCATCACCCATCTGGTCGTAAAGAGCTCTAGATCTTCTTTGTGGATGGATCGGAGCAAAAAGGTGCGTTTTGGGAGGTTGGAGAGGATTGAGGCTATCTCTTTTTTCTCAAGTGTTTCGGGACTGTTTTTGAGCAGTCCGTCGATGACCCGTTCGATATCTTGTTTCGTTTGGAGTCGGCCCAAGAACCACATGCCGATGTTTGAGAGTCCTTTGTAATCCAGATCTACTGGGTTTTGGGTAGAGAGTACCGCTCCAATGCCAAATGCTCTGGCTTGCTTGAGGAGCATGAGCATCGGCTCTTTTGAAGGTGGATTGGCGTTGGGAGGAAAATAGCCAAAGATTTCATCCATATAAAGCAGAGCCCTCAGTGCGTTGGTACCGCTTTGGCGTCGCATCCACGAAATGAGACGGCTAAGCAGGAGCGTGACGAAAAACATCCGCTCCTGATCGCTCAAGTGAGCTAAATAGAGGATGGAGATCTTTGGCTTGCCCTCTGATGTGTGAAGGAGCTTGGCGATATCTAGGGGTTCTCCTTGGATCCAGTTTTGGTAGGTGGGTGATGAGATGAGGTTATTGAATTTCAAAGCCAGACTCATGCGCTTGGCTCTGGGGTAGAATCCTTCTAGAGGTAAGATCCCTATCTTTTTGAATGGAGGAGTGATGATCGAGGCGATGATCTGCTCCAAGGAGGGGCTTTTGCCCTCTTTCCAGAAGTGATCTAAGATATTGCTGATCAAGACAAAAGGGCTCTCTTTTTCGACGATTCCTACTAAAGAGAGAAGGCTTGATGTGGTGGATGAGAGCATGTAGGTGTAGCTGTCTGTATCCTCTAAGATCTCTTTGGAAGGGGCGTCGAAAGAGGAGAGGATCGAGATGGGGATCCCAGCACTGCTGCCTGGTGTGTAGATGAGGACTTGGGCCGATTCTTTGAGTCTTTTGATGCGCTCTTTGTCTTGGTGGAAACTCTCGATACCCTTTTGCCACGTCTTGGCTACTTCTTGGGCGTACTCTTCGAGGCTCAGACCCTTCTTTTGCGCCTCTTTAGGATCGATCCACGGCTCAAATTTTTTGGGATCGAAATCTTCAAAGGTGAGGCATAGATTGCCAAGATCGCCTTTGGGATCGATGGCGATGACCGGTATTTTGTCGATGGCTGCCTCTTCGAGCATGGCGATACCAAGCCCGGTTTTGCCGCTCCCGGTCATCCCGATAATGGCTGCATGTGTGGTGAGATTTTTGTTTTTGATGAGTTCCAGCAAGCCCGTAGGCTCACCGGTAGTAGGGTCTAGCCGCTTTCCTAGATAGAAGAGCCCCAGCTTCTCATAGATCTGGGTCATTATGCGTAGAGAGACTCTTTATTGAATTTTTTGACCAAAAAGTAGTAGAAAAGGGCTCTATATTTGTTTCGGTTGGATGTGCCCATCTTTTCACACACTTCCTTGATCGCACGATCAAGCTCCTCATCGCTTTTGTCAAGGCCTAGCTTCATTTTCAAGAAGTTGTTGCGTACTCTTTCAAGCTCGCTTTCACTTGAGCACGATACTGTCTCAGAGTCTTTTTTGTAGATGGAGGGTCCTAGGCTTTTTGTGATCTTTTCTAAAAGGGCCTCATCGAAATTTGGCTCGATCTCTTTCATCTTCTCTTTATAGAGGGCGATCTTTTCGTCAAGCTTGCTCATTTTTGCTCCTTTGTTTCCAAGATTTCTACTATTTTACTTTTAATAATCTTTTTCTATGCTTAAAATATGCTAAAATTATCCAAAAAGTTTGCGATGTTGGATCTTAAGAAACTGATAATCTGTCCTCGCTGTGGCGCGCTCCATAAAAAACGAAGGCTCGATTTTGGCGAGGTGGCTTTGTGTAGCGTCTGTGAAGAGAAGCTCATGCAAAGTTGCAAGGGAGTGGAGTACAAAGTACTGGCTTTCTCCTTTGCTGGGATCATCTTCTTTCTCATCGCCAATCTCTTTTCTATCGTCTCCATCGATATAGGTGGTCTAGATGCCTCGATGCGCCTTTATGAGGCGATCTATCGCCTTTTTGAAGAGGGATATGTGCTGATTGCTTTTTTTAGTTTTTTGGTTTTGGAGCTCTATCCAGCTTTGTTGATGGTGGCGTTGATGATGTATGGTTTTGCTATGATACTTGGCAAAAAGGAGGGGGCCAGATCGATACTGCGGGTCGTGGCCAGTTTGGAGGAGTGGAGTATGGTCGATATCTTTTTTGTCTCGATCTTGGTGGCGATGGTCAAGGTCTATGAGTACGCTTCTATCGAATTTGGCATCGCCTTTTGGTCCATGGCTATCTTCGTTGCCATTGAGATCTATCTGGTCCGATTTATCGGGACACAGACATTGTGGGAAGCGTGGCAAAGGCGATTTGATGAGGCTGGTTAGATGTCCGTTGTGCGGAGCGACCAACTATGAGCATAGCCGTTGTTATCGCTGCTCTAGCTGGGTCGATCTGGACAAGAAAGGGAGCTTGAGTAAGGCGATCGCTTTTTTGATAGCGGCTTTGATATTTTATATCCCGGCCAATATCTACCCAATCCTCAAAACGGCCCAGTTTGCCGACACAAAAGGAAGCACCATCATAGAAGGGGTCATTGAACTGTGGCATTCGGGAGACTATCCGGTAGCACTGATCATCCTTTTTGCCTCTGTGATGATACCGATATTGAAATTTTTGATACTGATCTATCTCATTATCGCCATCGCCAAAGGGAGCTGCAAGGGTGTGGAGCAAAAGGTCAGGCTCTACCATCTCATCGAGGTGACAGGGCCCTGGTCCTTGATCGATGTGTTTGTGGTAGTGATCTTGGTGGCACTGATCCATTTTCATTCGGTAGCTATAGTGCCAGGGCCAGGAGCTACTTCATTTGCCCTTATGGTGCTTTTGACCTTGCTAGCCTCAAAATCCCTAGATCCAAGACTCATAGGAGAAGATTGTGGAAAATAACGATATTTTGGAAGTGAAGATCAAAAAGAGCGAGGTGAGCTGGGTGGTATGGATCGTGCCGCTTCTGGCTCTCATTGTGGGGGGATGGATGATCTATAAATATTACTCATCCATGGGACCTCTCATCTCCATCACCTTCAAAAACAGCGGAGGTCTTGAGCCCAAGCAGTCCTATGTGAAATTTCGTGAAGTGAAGGTAGGCGTGGTGGAGAGGATCGAGATCCTCAAAGACAAAGAGGGAGTGATCGTCTATGCTAGAATGAATAAGGATGTGGAGCCTTTTTTGAACGAACACGCAAAATTTTGGATCGTAAAACCCCAGATCGGTTTGGGGAAGGTCCAAGGACTCGATGCACTCATGAGCGGAGCCTATATCCAGATGCAAAGCAGACTTGGAGAGCAAGAGCGGCGCTTTTTCGTAGGGCTTGAGGAGCCGCCTTTGGATGTGGAGCCTTCCAAGGGGCATACCTATCTTCTCAAAGCCACCCAGTCTTATGAGCTAGAGCCTGGAGCACCGGTCTATTTCAAGCAGCTCAAAGTGGGACGAGTCGAGAAGGTGGAGCTAGCAGAGGATGGCAAAGAGATCGATATCTATATTTTTGTCAAAAAGCCCTATGATCGTTTCGTCAATGCAAGTACGAAGTTTTGGAATCTAAGGGGAATCGATCTCTCACTGAGCGGTGAGGGGCTCCGTATCGATATGGGCTCTGTCTCTCAGATCCTAGTCGGTGGGGTGGAGTTTGATACCAAGGAGCTTTTTGAGGGAGAGAAGATGGCGGAGGCTTTTTATCTCTATCCTAGCAAAAAGGAGGCTTTGCAAAAGAAGCTAGGGTATCCCAAAGAGCGCTATGGAGAGTTTTTGATGCGGTTTGATGGAGGGACAGGCTATCTCAATATTGAAGCGCCAGTGAAGTTTGAGGGGTACAAGGTCGGGTATGTCAAAGATATCTACTCCTATTTCGATCCAAACTCCACCAAGATCGAATCCCAGGTGCTTGTGAGTATGGATCTGAGCGCTTTTGACAGGGAGGGTACGATCAAAGGACTCCAAGAAGCGGTCAAAAAAGGGCTCAAAGCCAGACTCAAAAGCGCCAACATACTCACCGATACGCTCTATATCGATCTGGTTTTTCATGGATCTGGCGCCAAGCTTCAAAAGCTAGGCACACTCTATACCTTTCCCACGCTCTCCTATCGTCAAAATGAGATTGTCACTCTTGTCAAAGATATCTTAAAAAAGATCGAAGAGTTGCCGCTCAAAGAGACACTTGACTCATTCTCAGATCTGGCACGTACCAACACCAAGCCTCTAAAGAGAGTTTTGGATCGTACGAGTGCTACTTTGCGGCAGATCCAGACCCTTTTGCAAAAGAGCGCTACCCAGGAGCTGCCACAAAAGATCTCCCAAAATCTTACCGAACTTCAAAAGACGCTCCAAGAGTATGGCAAACTAGCCAAAGGCTATGCCAAGGAGTCCTTGTTTGGGGCTCAGCTCTCCCAGACCCTCAAGGATATCGATGAGGCTTCTAGAAGTTTGCAAAAGCTGCTCATCAAGCTCGATAAGAAGCCCAACGCATTGATCTTTGGAGAGTAGGATGAGGTGGTTTTTGTTGTTGGCTTTGGTTTTTGGTGGGTGCGCAAGCAAGAGCTATCTCCTTCCAGCTCCCAAGGATGTGCGACCACTAGCTTCTATCCAAAAGCGTATAGGTGTCACGGTAGAGGTGAGTGAGTATCTGCTTTTGGGCAAGGTGGCCTACAAGAGGGGCAATACCCTCTACTTTGACGAAGAGGTGGAGCTAGCTGAAGATAGCCGCTCTTTTTTGCAAAAGAGCTTGATAGAGTATCTCAAAAAGTCTTTGCAAGATCCTTATGTCTACGCTTTTCCATGGGAAGTGGAGCAGATGCCAGAGTGTGTAGTACGCCTGGAGGTGAAGGATATGTACGTGGATGAGGAGGAGAGGGAGGGAGTGGCCCATGTAGAGCTCATGATCAATGACCACCTTGAGAATCTCACCATCAAGACTCCTTGGCGAGGAGACAGGATCTCGACGATGTATGGGCTTTATGAGGCGGTACTAGAAAGAGTGGCTACAGAGGTAAGTAGATCTTGTCGATGAGCTCTTGATACTCCTTTTTAGGATCGCTATCGGCGGTGATACCTCCACCACTTTTATAGATGAGACCTTTTGGGCCCTTTTCGATAAAGCGGATCATCACGGCACTATCGAGGTTCGTGCCATCGAAATAGCCAAAGACACCGGTATAAAATCCTCTCTCATACCCTTCGACCCTTTTGATGATCTGGCATGTGGAGCGCTTGGGTGTGCCGGTGACACTACCAGCTGGCAAGAGCTTGGCAAAGATCTGGCCTAGATCCTCTCTCCATCTTTTGGGAAGTTGGGCCCTTATGTGGCTGCTCACTTGCAAGAGTCTCTTGCTGCCAGCTACAATCTCGTCTACATAGCGAAACCTCTCAACCCGTGTACGGGTAGCTACAAGATTGAGATCATTGCGCAAAAGATCGACGACCATAGTGTGCTCTGCCATCTCCTTTTCGTCTGCTAGGATCTTCTCCTTGGCCTTTGGAATAGAGGCGTCGATGGTCCCTTTCATAGGATATGTGGAGATCTGATCTCTTTCGATCTTGACGAATCGTTCGGGCGAGAAGCAGATAAAGCGGTCTTGGAAGTAGAGCTTGAATTTTGCTTTGGTGGTATAAAAAAGGCCCAAAAGATCAGCGTCGGTCTCAATAGGCGTGGGGAAGGTGAGATTGAGAAGATAGGTATTGCCTTTTCGGATCTGGTGCTGGACCTCTCCAAAGGCTTTTTCGTACTGATCGTAGCTTATTGGCTCTTTTTTTAAGATTTTTGGATAGATCTTTTTTGGGAGTGTGTAGTTGCGTACACCAGGTACCTTAAAAAGGATGCCGCGCAGCCTGGCGATAGGCTCGACGAAGATCTCCTTTTGCTCATAATCGATGACGAACAAGAAAGGGATACGGCGGGAGGCGTAGTAGGAGAGTCTATCCATTGATGAGTTTTTCCAGGACCGCCATTCTGACCGCCACGCCGTTTTTGACCTGCTCTAGGACCTTGCATCGGGGATCTGCTAGTACCTCGTCACTGATGTCGATGTTGCGATGGACTGGTCCTGGATGGAGAATGATGAGATCTTTGTCTTTGATGAGCTCTTTGGTGATGCAGTAATCGCTACCGTAATCCTTGAGACTGGCGTATTGGGGAAATTTATGCCGCTCGGTCTGGGTGCGCAGGCTCATGATGGCGTCCACTTCGTCGATCACCTCCTGGAGTCGATAGTGGGTGCGCAGGTGCGTTTGGGGCAGGAAGTGGGGAGGAGCCACCAAAATCACCTCCATACCGAACCTTGTGAGCAGTTCTATGTTGGAGTTGGCGACTCTGGAGTTTTTGATGTCGCCGACAATGGCGATCTTTTTTCCTTTGAGATCTTTGAGATGGCGTTTGAGAGTAAAAAGATCCAAAAGGGCTTGCGTAGGGTGGGCGTGGGCTCCATCTCCGCCGTTGATAAGTGAGCATGTTACATGTTTTGAGAGGATATAAGGCACACCGGCGCTCTTGTGGCGTACTACGATGGCGTGGGGACCCATGGCGTCGAGATTGGCTGCGGTGTCGAAGAGTGTTTCGCCTTTGGAGGTGGAGCTTTTGGAGACATCCAGGCTTACTACTTCGGCCCCCAGATTTTTTGCTGCCACTTCGAAACTGCTTCTGGTTCGTGTAGAGTTTTCGAAGAAAATGGTGATGATAAGCTTATCTTGGAGCACCTTCTTTGGTGGCTCATGGAGGTAACTAGCAGCTTTTGTGAAGAGATCTTCAATCTCTTGATTGCTCAGATCTTTGGTTGTGATGAGGTGCTGTGCCATTTCACGATTCTTTCACAATGTTTTGTTATATTATACAAAAAATTAAGGAGGCAGATTATGAAAAAGTTTGCAGTTGTGCTATCGTTTCTATTGGCGGGTCAGCTCTTTGCGGAGGTGATCACTTTCACAAAGAGGGTCCCGGTCATAAAGAGTGTGGAGGTCGAGCGTATCATCACCAAAAGGGTCCCTTATGAGGAGTGCTGGGAAGAGGAGGTGCCTGTAGACTATTATGAAGACGATAGCGAGACCCTGGGAGCTATCATAGGTGGTGCAGCCGGAGGTATTCTAGGACATCAAGTGGGCGAGGGGAGCGGCAAGACCGCTGCTACGGTTGGTGGAGCGATCATAGGGACACTCATAGGCAAGAATCTGGCGGAGCGCAAGAGGGTCCAGCCTGGCTACAAGCTCATCAAACGATGCCGCACAAGGTACAAAGAGAGCGAAGAGAGGGTGGTGGAGTACAAAAACTATGCGAAGGTGATGGGGCGAGAGATCGTCAAATATAGCAAACGTCCTCTACGCTATATCGATGTTCGCATAACGCTGGAGTATTGATCTTAGATCCAAAGGCACCTCGCCAAAATGGTCTTTGTAAAAAGGATAGGTGATCTCAAAAAAAGAGTCCCTGTCCTCAAAGAGATTGATATACCAATCATAGCCAATGCCCCTGCGTTCCAGGGCCTCCTGGCTAAGGAGCGTGTCGTTGATAGATCCAAGTCTTGATGGGGTGACCAAAAGAGCGTGAGCTTGTGCATCACGAATCAGATCTACCATAAAATACCCCTTTTGTATTGGCACCATCACCCCTCCAGCCCCTTCTATGAGGAGTATGTCGCATTTTCGCTCAAGTTCTTCGATCTTTTTTAAAATCGTATCGATGTGGATAGTTTGTGTGCCTTTGGCCACATAAGGGGCCGCTGGGAGTCTGAAACGGTAGGGGACTACGTCATCAATAGTGATATTTTTTAAGTTTTGATTCAAATCTTGACTTTTTCTTAAAAGTTTGCTACCATCCTCACAAATCTCTGTGACCCCTGTCTCTATCGGCTTGATGGCGCCTGGCAAGAGGCCAAGCTCACGTATGATCTGCATCGCTTGTAGTGTGGTGTAGGTCTTTCCTACGCCAGTATTGGTGGCAGTGACAAAGAGTCTCATCAGCTCCCTTTTAGTTTTAAAAAAATTATACTACAATAACTTAAGGGAGTATAAAACCAAAATCTATTAAAGTAAAGAAAAAAGAGGGGGTAGATTGGCGACAAAGACCGAAACCAAAGAGATTACCGAGCTCAAAGAGCCGAAAAAATATAAGGTCTTTTTGCTCAATGATGACTATACGACGATGGATTTTGTGGTAGATGTGTTGTGTGATGTTTTTCACAAAAGTTACGAAGAGGCGGTCAATATCATGCTCACAATCCACAAACAGGGCAAAGGTCTATGCGGTGTCTATACCTATGAGATCGCCGAGACGAAGGTAGATCAGGTCCACCGCTTGGCCAGAGCCCATCAGTTTCCGCTCAAAGCGACAATGGAGGAAGAATGATGATAAGCAATCAACTCAATTCTGTTTTCAAAGAGGCGGTCAAATACGCCAAACGCCATAGACACGAATACCTAACCGTCGAGCATGTCTTCTTGGCTCTTTTGGAGAGTGAAGAGGGAGCTAGAATCTTGAAAGAGGCGGGAGCGGATGTAGTGCTGCTCAAAAAGAAGCTCATCCAGCATCTGGAAAATACTCTCAAGCCTCTGCCCGAAAACGTGGTGCGAGAGCCCTTTGAGACAGTGGCGCTCTCACGGGTGATCGAAAACATGATCCGCCATATCCAAAGCGCTGAGAAGAAAGAGGCGACGGTGGGAGATCTCTTGGCGGCGCTTTTTGACGAGGAGCACTCCTACAGCGTCTATTTGCTCAAAGAACAAGGAATCTCCAAGCTCGATATCTTAGAAGTGATCGCCCATCAGCCCGAGCCCTCCACCACCAACAAAGGGGCCCAAAAGAGCGAGGAGAGCTATCTGGCCAAATTTACCGTCGATCTGCTTGGTGAAGCCAAAGAGGGCAGGATCGATCCTGTGATTGGGCGAGACAAAGAGATCGAGAGAGTGATGCAGATACTTTGTCGCCGCAAGAAGAACAATCCACTCCTGGTGGGTGAGCCAGGAGTCGGCAAGACCGCCATCGCCGAAGGGCTGGCTCTCAAAATCGCATCCGGGGAGGTGCCTGAGGTATTGGAGGGGGCTACTCTTTATTCGCTTGATATGGGAGCGCTCCTTGCCGGCACCAAGTATCGCGGGGATTTTGAGAAGCGGCTCAAGGGGGTGATCGAGGAGCTCAAAAACATCCCCAACGCCATTTTGTTCATCGATGAGATTCACACCATTGTCGGCGCCGGTGCGACCCAGGGAGGAAGCATGGATGCGTCAAACATGCTCAAGCCAGCTCTTGCAAGCGGCGCAATCAAATGTATCGGAGCGACGACTTATAGTGAGTTTCGCAACTTTTTGGAAAAAGATAGGGCACTGAGCCGTCGCTTTGCCAAGGTGGACATCAAAGAGCCAGATCTTGAGACTACCTTCAAGATCCTCAAAGGGCTCAAAGACAAATATGAAAAACACCACAAAGTCAAGTACAATATCAGCGCCCTTCGAAGCGCCGTGGAGCTAAGTGATAAATATATCAACGATCGCCAGCTTCCCGACAAGGCCATCGATCTGATCGATGAGGTGGGAGCGAGTTTTCATCTTCTGAAGAAGAAGCGCAGTGTGGTGACGGTCAATGACATCGAAGATACCATCGCCAAAATGGTAGGACTCCCGCCCCAGCGGGTCACCAGTGATGATCTTGAGATCTTGCAACATCTAGAGGAGCGTCTCAAAGCCAGAGTCTTGGGACAGGATGAGGCGGTAGATCACATCGCAATGGCTATCAAACGTAGCCGCGCCGGACTCAATCCTCCCAACAAGCCCATCGGATCTTTCCTCTTCGTAGGACCTACGGGAGTCGGTAAGACAGAGCTGGCAAAAGAGCTGGCCAGGACGCTGGGTGTCCATTTTGAGCGCTTTGACATGAGCGAATATATGGAAAAACACGCCGTCAGCAGGCTCATTGGCGCGCCTCCTGGATATGTGGGCTATGAAGAGGGGGGTCTTTTGACAGAGACTATACGCAAGCATCCCTATACTGTATTGCTTTTGGATGAGATCGAAAAGGCTCATCCAGATCTGATCAATATCTTGCTCCAGGTGATGGACAACGCCACGCTGACCGACAACAACGGCAACGTGGCCGATTTCAAGCACGTCATCCTCATCATGACCTCCAATGTAGGAGCGACGGAGGCCAATATCATGGGATTTAAGCAAGAGTCGGTGAGCAAGTTCGATGAGGCTTTGAAGCAGTACTTTACGCCCGAATTTCGCAACAGGCTAGATGCTATTATCCAATTTAGACCTCTGAGCCTTGAGGTGGTTGAGGGGATTGTAGAGAAGTTTATCGATGAGCTCAACGCCCAGCTTGATAACAAAGGCATCCTCCTTAGCCTCACCAAAGAGGCGAAGCGCTATCTGGCCCAAAAAGGGTATAGTGAGGAGCTTGGAGCCAGGCCACTTGCTAGAGTGATCAGCGAAGAGATCAAGACACCGCTGACCAACGAGATCCTCTTTGGCAAGCTCAAAAACGGAGGACGCGTCAAGATAGACGCCAAAGAGGGTAAGTTGAGATTTTCGTTCAAATGATAGGGTATGTTCCGTATCTGAGCCGCTTTAGCTACAACTTCCCCGATCCCAGACACGCCACCCAGGAGGGGATCGTGGCCATCGGAGGCGATCTGAGTCCCTACCGCCTCATCAACGCCTACAAAAGAGGCATTTTCCCATGGTACAACGAAGGAGATCCCATCCTCTGGTGGTCCCCAGATCCTAGGCTCATCCTCTATCCACAAGATATCAAGATCTCTCGCAGCCTCAAAAAGAGTCTCAAAAAGTATGAAGTGCGCTTCGATACCGATTTTGAGGCGGTGATACGAAGGTGTCGTGATATGCGAAGCCAGACATGGATACTGCCCGAGATCATCGAAGCCTTTTGTGAGCTTCATGAGATGGGGTTTGCCCATTCCGTAGAGACCTACTACGAAGGGGAGCTCATAGGTGGGCTTTATGGGCTTAGTATTGGCGGGGTCTTTTTTGGAGAGAGTATGTTTAGTCAAAAAAGCGACGGGAGCAAAGTGGCGCTGGTGCGACTGTGTGAATTCGCCCAGAGGGAGGGGATAGATTTCATCGATTGTCAGATCCCTAGCGATCATCTCAAGCGTCTTGGTGCGATAGAGGTGAGCAAAGAGCGCTTTTTGGAGGAGTTGGAGCGAGCGGTCCAAAAACCTGGAACGATTGGCAAGTGGAAAATTTAAGCTACTTTTGGTTAGGCTTAAAAGAAAAAAAGGCGACAAATGTACCTCAAGGATATCGAGTTTTCTTTATGGTCCGATTTTATTGAAAGGGAGTTTTTAGAAGGAGAGTTTCAAAAGCTCATAGACCAGGGTATCATCAATGGAGCCACCAGTAATCCCGCGATTTTCAAAGAGGCGATTTTAAATTCTCCTGCTTATCGGCAGCAGCTGGCACAGCTGCATGATAGAGATCCAAAGACCAAGTATGAAGCTCTAGCTACGACCGATATCAAAAGGGCAGCACAGATACTTTTGCCCCTTTTTCAAAAGGGTGATGATGGATTTGTGAGTATCGAGGTCGATCCTAGACTCAAAGATGACGCCGATGGGACCGTAGAAGAGGCAAAGAGACTCCTTGCCATGATCGATATGCCAAATGTGATGATCAAAGTCCCCGTCACTCCCGCCGGATGCGCCGCTATCGAGCGGCTCATAGCCGATGGC
The DNA here is from genome assembly GCA_009659895.1 of Campylobacterota bacterium. GTDB lineage: Bacteria > Campylobacterota > Campylobacteria > Campylobacterales > Nitratiruptoraceae > Nitratiruptor. The sequence continues at coordinate 909 of PUXX01000049.1, read as the reverse complement.
GTCAATGTCAACGCCACTCTCATCTTCTCCCCCAATCAAGCCGATGAGTGTCTGGATGCGATGGAGGCTGGATTTAAAAAGTGTCAGGATTCCCACTCTGTTTTGAGTATCTTTGTGAGTCGTTTCGATCGAAAGCTAGATCCACTCATGGAAGCAAAAGGGCTGCCAAAAGGCAGAGTCGGTATCATGAACGCGGCGAAAATCTACAATATGATCAAAAAGCGCTCCCTGCCCAACACCAAAGCCCTCTTTGCCAGCACCGGTGTCAAAGGAGGCGACTATCCGCCTCACTACTATATCAGTGAGCTCATTGCTCCACACTCCGTCAATACCGCGCCTATCCATACAATTAAAGCTTTTGTGGAATCTGGCGATAACAGAATCAAGCTTCCGTACAAAAACGAGGAGATTGAGCGGTTTTTTGCCGAGCTCAAAGCCAACGGGATCGATATGAAAAAGGTCTACGACGAGCTTTTGCATGAAGGGCTTGAGGCATTTGTGGAGGCTTTTGAGCAGATCCTCAAGGAGCTTCAATGAGCAAAAGTATGCGGACCATCGAAGAGGAGCAGTCTTTACAAAAAGATAGCGCCAAGGAGTGGTTGCAGCACTATTTGACACTCCTTACCAGGCATGGGGGGAGTGATCTTTTCTTAAAGCCGGGTGCACCACTGTGTGCTAGGCTCAATGGAGATGTAGTCCAGATCTCAGAGCGGATCTTGACCAAAGAGGACATGGAGTATTTTGCCAGGGAGTTTTTGAAAGAGAAGTTTGGGGAGTTTGTGACCAATAAGGATATCGATATCGCTTTTTCGATAGAGGACGTGGGGAGATTTCGCGTCAACTTCTTTCAGCAAATTGATGGTATCAGTGCGGTATTTCGTGTCATTCCCTCCCATATTCAGACGATCG
>PUXX01000038.1 GCA_009659895.1 Campylobacterota bacterium | reverse complement strand
AGCGGGCAAGAGTACCCTTTTTGAGCTGATCGCCGGCTTTTTGAAGCCATGGAGCGGCACGATCTATGTAGAGCGCTTCTCCAGCGTCTTTCAAGATCCTTACAGCTCCTTTCATCCTAGCTATACCATCAAAAATCAGATAGAAGATGTCTGCCAGCCCAAGGATCTAGAACTTGTGGCCAAGGAGATGGATATAGAGCCCCGGCTGCTTTTAAGGCTGCCTCATCAGCTCTCTGGCGGACAGCTCCAGCGCTGCTCCATACTTCGAGCCATTCTCATGGAGCCCAGACTCCTCTTAGCCGATGAGCCTACGAGCGCTTTGGACAATGTCACTCAGCTCAAGGTAATGAAGCTACTGCTTCGCTATCTAGATAGAGTGGGGATACTTCTGATCACCCACGATCTCGATCTAGCTAGATGGTGTAGCGATCGTATTATTGAGCTGGGCATAGAGTAGCGCGCTCTTTGTCGATGAGCTCTTGCATCTGGGATCGAAGCTCTTTGAGCCACTCTTTTGATGGATCTGGGTAGAAGCTGGGCATATAGATCACCTTGATAGGACCTGGATTGAGTTCGAGCCTTTTGCTATCGAACCTCTTTCTAGCGCACACTATGGCGACCGGCTGGACCTTGAGTCCAAGTTTTTCGGCGATGATCTTGGCTCCGGGCTTGAAGGGTAGCAGCTTGTCACCTCTAGCACGTGTACCTTCTGGGAAGATGGCGATGGTTTTGTGGAGGCTCTTTTCTTTGGACTCCTTGAGGAGATGAACCAGGGATTTGCGATCTTCTCTATCTAGGCGGATATTGTCCGGGAGCTTGAGCAAAAGTCCAAAAAACGGGATATCAAAGAGCTCTTTTTTAGCGATCCAGACCAGATCTTTGGGATAGATGGCCTCGATGACGGGGATATCGATGAAGCTGGAGTGGTTCATGATGATCATCCTAGCTTCTGGATCTGGCTGACCCTGGATCTCTACCTTGATCCCCAAAGCCTTGAGGATCGTTTTGGTGAAGATCCTTTTGAGATCTTTGTATCGGCTCTTTGGAAAGAGCATGAAGGCAAAAATATTGAGCGCGACGAGCACTGTGATCACGAAAGCAGCGTAGAGCCCTCTAATTTTGGCAAATATCTTCATTTTTGACCCATCCTATCCGATCTTGGGAGAGTTTGATCTTGATATAGCCGTTGACCTCATTGAGCTTGATGTAGCTTCGTCGCTGGTGGTTGATGCGAAAGATGGTGCTCTTTTTGGTAGGGAGGATATAGATCTTGCTTCCTTTTTTGACGCAGACCTTCTTCAGAGGGATCGAGAGATAGATGGCAAGAGCTATGAGCCCCACCCCAAAAAGTCCGCTCAGCCACGATCTCTTCCAGATAGCCAGCAGCACCAAAACTCCTCCCAAGCTGGCTATCAAGACGATCTTGAGCGTTTTGTGTCGATCCTCCGTGGGTTTGATATCGGACTGGGTGCTCACGCTCTCGTCTTTGACCCTTATATCGAAAAAGAGCCTCTTAAACTCCCTTGTGTCCGTATCGAAATAGCTAAACTTAAGTTTGGTGATGGAGGAGGGGATAATGGCGTAGTAGAGGATTTTGAGGGATGGGAAGGTGAGATTGTACTCCTTGATCTGCTCCTTTTGGGCGTAGGGCAGATGGAAGTCCTCCCCGTTTCCCAGCTCCATCCCCAGTCTCATGACGATGAGATTGAGCTCTTTGTTGTACTGGATCGCCTGGTGTTTGAGGATCTTGAGATCCTTGGCCAGCACACCGCAAAAATCTTTTGGAGGCTTGAGTGTGGTGACGGTGAGGGGTCTGGATGGGATATGGAAGGTCCCGTGCCTGGTAGTCACGACGATAGATGGCAAAGAGGCCTTTGGATGGAGCGCTTTGAAATAGATGGTCTTGTATGTATACAGATCGTCTCTGCGGGCAGGAGTTTTGTCGTAAACGATCTTGAGCCCTTTGGGAGCTTTGATGGTGTAGGTGGCCCGCGAATCGCTAAGATACCTAAAAGTAGCCCCAAAGATCTGATGCAAATAGACCTCTTGGGGGGCTTTGTGCCATCCTACGATCGACGATCCAAAAAGAAGGGCCGGCAGGAGGGCCAGCCAGATCCATCGAAGCCCTTTAATGGAAAAATCCTTCCAGCATTCTTAGTCCATCCTCACTGCGCAAGACCCCTTCACAGGCCCGCTCTGGATGGGGCATGAGGCCAAAGACATTTTTGGTCTCGTTGGCGATGCCAGCGATGGCGTCCACACTGCCGTTGGGATTGTCGTAGGCTCCTTGGGCGTCGCAGTATTGCAAGATCACCTGGCCCTGATCATACATCCTCTTGAGTCTGTTTTGCTCTACATAGTAGTTTCCCTCGGCGTGGGCGATGGGGATATTGAGGATATCCCCTTTGTTCGTGGCGCTCAAGAATTTGTTGTCGTTGTCTATGACTTTGATATATTGGAATTTGGAGATGAAGTGGAGATTTTCGTTGCGCTTCATGGCGCCCGGGAGCAGATGGGACTCCAAAAGGATCTGAAAGCCGTTGCAAATCCCAAGGACATATCCTCCCTTTTTGGCGAACTCTCCCACAGCCTTCATGATAGGGCTAAATCTAGCTATCGCTCCACTTCGTAGATAATCACCATAGCTAAACCCCCCTGGCAGGACCACCAAATCGCACTTTTTGGGGAGCTCTTCCTCTTTGTGCCATACGATCTGTGTCTTGGCTCCTAGACGTTCGAAAGCGTACTGAGTATCAAACTCACAGTTGGTGCCGGGAAATCGAATGATGGCTACATTCATCGCACGAGCTCTATATCGTAATCTTCGATGACGGTATTTGCCAGGAGCTTCTCACACATCTGCTCCACTTCCTCTTTGGCCTCCTGGTCACTAAGACCATCCCTGAGCTTCAGGATGATCTGCTTGCCCACACGCACATCCTCGACCTCCCTAAAACCCAAGGATCCCAGTGCATGGTGGACCGCCTTTCCCTGAGGATCCAATACTCCCTCTTTGAGATAGATGTTGACTATCGCTTTCATTCCATCACCTTTTGTATTCTTTTGAGTACCTCTTCATAGGCCACTTTGACCCCGCCCAGATCCTGACGGAATCGATCCTTATCCAGTTTCTCTCCTGTCTGTTTGTCCCAGAACCGGCAGCTATCGGGGCTGATCTCATCAGCTAGGATGATGTTGCCCTGGCTATCTTTGCCAAACTCCACCTTAAAATCGACAAGATTGAGATCGGCTTTGTCGAAGAAGCTCTTGAGGACGACATTGATCTCTCTGCCCAGTCTTTTGAGCTCTTCTAGATCACTCTCATGATCGACCAGATCCAAAATCAAAGCGTGCTCGTCGTTGATAAGGGGATCATGAAGTTCGTCACATTTATAATAAAACTCCACCAAAGCAAAAGGAAGCTTGGTGCCGTCAGGGATACCCAGCCGCTTGGTGAGAAACTGGATA
>PUXX01000009.1 GCA_009659895.1 Campylobacterota bacterium | reverse complement strand
GAGTTCGAAGAGGAGCTGTGCTATCTCAACGGCTTTGAAGGGGCGATAACGGTCGGAAGCGGCTTTTTGGCCAATATCGCTTTGATCGAGGCGCTGGTGAGAAAGGGGGACGTGCTCTTTTTGGATGAGGAGTTTCACGCCAGCGGGATGTTGGCTTCAAGATTGGTGGAGAAGGTAGTCTTTTTTGCCCACAACGACGCCGAGGATCTAAAAAGAAAGCTCCAAGCCACTCCTCACAAAAGAGCGATTGTGGCGGTGGAGGGGATCTATTCCATGAGCGGCGATCTGCTCAATCCTGACATATTCGAAGTGGCAAAAGAAGCGATCCTCATCGTAGACGAAGCCCATAGCGCTGGAGTCGTGGGAGAGCGGCTTTTGGGGGTGTATGATCTTTATAAGATAAAAATAGAGTCCAACCATATCAAAATGGGGACGATGGGCAAGGCGCTGGGGAGCTATGGAGCCTATATTTTAGCCAATAAAGAGATCATAAGCTTTTTGGAAAATAGGGCCAAAAGCGTCATCTACACCACCGCTCTTTCGCTTATGGACGTGGCCTTGGCCCACGAGGGGCTCAAAGAGATAGCAAACAATTTAGGGTATTATAAGAGATCGATTCAAAAGCGCCAAGCCATAGCCAAGAGTTTTGGCCACGAGACGCCCGGACTTATCGTCGATATTCCAAAAAAGGATGTGTTAGAAGTCCAAGAGGAGCTTTTGCAAAGGGGCTTTTTGGTAGGAGCCATCAGGCCACCGACGGTCCAAGAGCCGATGATTCGCGTGATCGCAAGAGTTGGCGAGAGTGAGGAGGATCTAGAAGAGGTGCTGCGGTGTTTGTGTGCAAACGGCTAAAAATATACGACGACAAGCGTGTCATCGTCGATATCTCCTTTACTATCGAGCGCTCTTTGGCCTTGGTGGGAGAGAGCGGAAGCGGCAAGAGCTTGACGCTCAAAGCTTTACTCGATCTCTTACCAAAAAACTTATCCAAAGAGCTGGAAATTGAGTGGGAGTATCCACTTATTCGGGGCAAAACACTCTCCCTCGTGCCCCAAAATCCCTTCACCTCCCTCAGTCCTCTTACCAAAATCAAGCATCAATTTTTCGCTCCCGAGGAAGAGGCGGTGAGGCTTTTGGAGATGGTGGGGCTGGATGGGAGCTTTTTGGAGCGCTATCCGCCCGAGCTAAGCGGCGGCCAAGTGCAGCGAGTGGTGATCGCTATGGCCCTATCTCATAGCCCAAAACTTTTGCTCCTCGATGAGCCCACCACCGCATTGGATCCAAAAACGAAGGAGATGGTGCTGGAGCTTTTTATGAAGCTGCAAGAGGAGCTTGGTTTCTTGATCCTCTTCGTCACCCACGATATCTCCAGTGCCAGGCGCCTGTGCCAAGAGATCGCCGTCATTCAAAAGGGGCGTATCGTGGAGTCTGGGCCGATGGAGGAGGTGCTAAGCCGACCAAAAAGCCCCTATACCAAAATCTTGATAGAATCCAATTTCGCCAATAGGAAGTTTCGCCAATGAAAATCGTTAGACTCTTTTTCAATATAGTGCTGGTCTTTCTTATAGGAGTGACACTCTATGGGATCTACTATCTTGGAGCGCTCTATATGGAAGTGGCTCCAAAAGCCGATGCCATCATCCATTACGACCCCAAGCTCACCACCAAGATCTATGACAGAAATGGAGAGCTCATAGCCAATATCTTCGATGAGGAGAATAGGGATTTCGTACCTTACGAAGAGATTCCAGCTAGAGCGGTGGAGGCGCTCTTGGCGATAGAGGATACGAAGTTTTTCGAGCATCACGGCATCAATCCCGACGCTATCTTTCGAGCCATTATCAAAGATATCAAAGCCAGGAAATTTGTCGAGGGGGCTTCGACGATCACCCAGCAGCTGGTCAAAAATATGGTGCTCAGCCGTGAGAAGAAGCTGATGCGAAAAATCAAGGAGATGCTCATTGCCTTCAAGGTCGAGAGCGAGCTTAGCAAAGAGGAGATACTTGAACGCTACTTCAACCAGGTCTATTTTGGTCATGGATACTACGGCATCAAGACGGCGGCGCAGGGCTACTTTCATAAGCCGCTCTCCCAGCTGAGTCTCAAGGAGATAGCTATTTTGGTAGGGCTCCCAAGGGCTCCTAGCTACTACGATCCGACGAAAAACTACGCCGAAGCGATGAAAAGAGCCGATCGTGTGCTCACACGGATGCATGAGCTTGGTTGGATCGATGATCGGGCCTTTAGCGAAGCGATCGCCCAGCAGCCTAAAGTCTATGATGATACACTGACGCAAAACCAAGCCCCCTATGTGGTGGATGAGATCGTGCGCCGCTATGGCAAGCTTATGCCCAACTTCAAAAGTGGTGGCTATCAGATCTACACCACCATAGATCTAAAGATCCAAAACATCGCCAAGGAGCAGCTCAAGAAAGGATATGAGGCTATCAAACAAAGAAACAAAGACTACAACTACACCAAGCTCAACGGTGCGATGGTAGCCCTACGCCCATCCAGTGCTGAAGTGCTTGCGTTAGTGGGGGGCGTAGATTATCGCAAAAGCCCATTCAACCGCGCTACACAAGCCAAGCGTCAGCCCGGAAGCGCCTTTAAGCCCTTTATCTATCAGATCGCCTTGGATCTGGGATATTCCCAACAAAGCAAGATCCCCGATGTGGCTAGGACCTATGAGTTTCGACAAAAGGGTGGGCTCAAAGTATGGCAGCCCAAAAACTACGAGAAAAATTTCCAAGGAGAGGTGACGCTCAAAGAAGCGCTGGTACATTCTAGGAACCTAGCGACAATCAATCTGGTCGAAGATATCGGCTTGGAAAAGATCTATGAGGAGCTTAGACGGTTTGGGTTTGAGGATCTGCCAAAAGATCTCTCCTTAGCCCTAGGCAGCGTGACGCTTTCGCCCTTGAAGCTGGCTGGGTATTATACGCTCTTCTCAAACTATGGCACAAGGGTCCGACCAAAGCTGGTCATTACCATTTTGGATAAGAATAAAAAGCCGATCTTTGAGGAGATAGATGAGCGCTATACGCTTGTAGAGCCCAAGCAGAGCTTTTTGATGATCGATATCTTGCGTGATGTGGTACGCAGGGGTACAGGGACAAAAGCCAGAGTACCCGGAGTGGAAGTAGCCGGCAAGACCGGGACCACCAACCGCTACGTGGATGCTTGGTTTGTGGGCTTTACTCCCGATATCGAGGCGGTGGTCTGGTTTGGTCAAGATGACAACACCCCTCTTAAAAAAGAGTCTGGTGGACGCGCGGCGGCTCCGGTGGTAGGAGCGTTTATCAAAGAGGTCTACCGGCTCCATCCCGAGCTTCAAAGAAAGTTCCACATCCCAAAAGGGGTCAAGCAGATGATCGTGGATGGCAAGAGGATCTACTATACCGATCGCTCCAGACCCAAAGCGAACGATATTCGTGAGGAGAAAGAGGAGGAGCTTCTCTTTTAATTAAGGGAGTTATAAATAAAATTC
>PUXX01000053.1 GCA_009659895.1 Campylobacterota bacterium | reverse complement strand
AAAGCGCTCCTACTCCAGCTTACAACTATCGATAGGTACCACAAGCCCTTCATAGCTGCTCCCCTCTTTTCCCACAAAGACCAAAGTCCCGCTGACAAAATTGAAGCTGTTTTTATCGACCTTGACCCGCTCACCAAATGGGGCCTCGCACTCAAGCACTCTACCATGACTAAACTCATAATAGAGTTTGTCGATGAGGATGCGCTTTTGATTTTGGTAGTAGCTATAGATCGCCACCAAGATCCAGCCAAGAACCAAAGCGCTTAGGATAGTGTATTTGAGCTGTTTGGTCATATCAGTAAAAAAATAGACAATCGCCCCGATCATCCCAAAGAGTAGCAGTACCGCCAAAAGAAGATAAAAAAACGCCATCACTTCAAACCTCTTAGCTGATATGTAATATCTCCCGCTCCAAATCCCACCACAAGTCCGTCATCGATGGTAGCTAGCTCACGATCTTGCTTTAAAAGACGCAGCCCCTTCGTGTCCTTTTTGATTCTATCGGCGAAGATAGGATCATACTTGCCAAACAAAGAAGCAAAATCTATCTGCACCGGATCCTCCCCCGCAGCCCAGACCGGCAAAATCACCAGCTTGGCGTCTACTCCAAAGCACTCTACAAAGCGATCGAGATTCTCCAATACTCTAGAGTATTTGTGAGGTTGCCAGATTATGGTGATCTTCTTGATACCTTTGAGCCTCGCATACTCAAAGAGTGATGCTAGCGTCGCCTCGATCTCAGTGGGATGGTGGGCGTAGTCGTCGATGATCACGAGATTTTCACTTTTTTGGACGATATCGAAGCGCTTCTTGATGCCCCGATAGTTTTTGATATTCTCCTTGATCTCATCGAGGCCTATCTCCCTCATCGCAGCCAGGATCGCCAAGGAGGCATCCAAAGCGATATGCTCCCCAAAGCCCCACACCTCAAACTCACCAAAGTCTCTTAGCTCAAATCTAATATGAGGCTCCTCATCTTTTAGGAAATGCTCGATAATGCGGATATCACGACTTGGATAGAGCCTAATCGCTTCTAGATCCAAAGATCCCAAAAAGTCATCTTCTGCGTTGATGACCCGCACTTTGGCCCTTTTGAGAAACTCTTTGTAGGTATCGTAGAAGAGCTCCAGATCGTGATTGTAAAACTCCATATGCTCTGGCTCTGCATTGGTGACAATGGCGCAGTATGGATTGGAATTAAGAAAGCTAGCATCACTCTCGTCAGCCTCAAAGACTACCGTCTCAGAGCCACTGTAGCGCATATTGGAGCCAAACTCCTTGCTCTCCGCACCTATGATCGCATTGGCATCTTTTAAAATCGAAGCCAAAATAGCACTTGTCGTACTCTTGCCGTGAGCCCCGGCCACAGCGTAGACCCTCTTGCCACCAAGCACGATCGGCAGAGCTTCACGCCTAGGGATCGCCTTGATTCCTAGGGCATTCGCCGCTTGGAGCTCAGGGTTGGTGGACTTGACAGCGGCGCTATAGATGAGCAGATCGATATCTTGGGTGATGTTCTCTCTCTTTTGAGGGACGAAGACCTCTATCCCCTCCTCTTTGAGCTTTTGTACAAGGGGGCTATGGACCATATCGGAGCCACTGATGTCGTATCCTTCCTGGTGCAAAAATCTGGCCAGACCGCTGAGGCCTATCCCGCCGATTCCTGTAAAATGTATTTTCATCGAGCCCACTTTTTCGCTTTTTGCAGCTCTTGATGGATCAGATCTCTGTTTTGTGCCATAAATTCTTTGGCCTTGGGAGTCAACCTCTCAAAAAAGAAGCTCTCCTCATCCAATCCCTCTTTTTCTACATACTCTTTTATAAAATCATCCAAAGATACCTTTTTTGCCGTCAGTCCCAAAGGGAGCATCATCGCCTCATGCAAAGATGCGGGCATCATGTGGCTTAGGATCAAAAAGAGCTCACCAGCTCCTTTGAAATCACCACTATCCCACCGCTCCAAAGCGTGCTCATATATCCCTCTGGCCACATAGCGCTGCTCCTCATCCTCTAGATCGAAACGCTCCCCTTGGGTCAACATCGAAGAGAGTCTATCGAAGGCTTTCTGGAGGATCGCCTGGTAGAGTTCGTCTACCTCCTCGTCCTTGTCCAGGAGCAAAAAGGTATCCAAAAGATCATAGAGCTCTACGATCGATCCGTTTTTGAGAGCCTGCTCCCTCTTTTTTTGGAGCTCTTGCATAAGTTCTTTGTCCTGTTTGAGTTTCTCAATCTCCATCCAACACTTCCTTTAGCCGCTCTAGCGCCTCTTTGGTTTTGTACTCATCATAGACCAGGGCTACTCGCACATAGCCTCTGCCCGCTCCCTTGCGACCCAAAAAAGATCCCGGCAGCACTTTTATATTATACTTCTCATAAGCTCTTTTTGTAAACTCCAGATCATCTGCGACCTCCAGCCACAGATAAAAGGTCGCCTCTGGGATCGGCACACCCAAGATCTCATGGGCTAGTTTGAGATTTTTTCTATATCTGTCCCTATTTTGTACCACATGGCTCTCATCCTCCCACGCCACGGCCGCAGCCCTTTGCAGTGGCAAAGGAGCGGCGCATCCTACATAGGTGCGATAGCGCTGATACTCTTGTAGGATCTGGCTATCTCCAGCGACAAAACCACTCCTAAGTCCAGGAGCACTGCTACGCTTGGATAAGGAGTTGACCACAAGGATATTTCTCAACTCCTCATTGCCTACGGCAATGCTAGCCTCTAGGAGTGATGGGGGAGCCGCCGCAGTATAGATCTCACTATAGCACTCATCATTCAAGAGGACAAAATCGTACTCCAGCGCTGCTTTGACCCATGCTTTGAGCTCCTCAAGCTCCAGTACCGAAGCGGTGGGGTTGTTGGGGGAGTTGATGATGACCAGATCGGCGAGCTTGAGCCTATCATCGATCACAGGCTTGAAATTATGCTCTTTTGTCAGATCGAGATAGACGATCTTCGCCTTCGCTGCGATCGCGGCCCCTTCGTAGATCTGATAGAAAGGATTAGTAAAGGCCATCACAGGCGCTTCGATATCGGCCAAAAGAAACTGGGGAAAATTAAACAGCAGCTCCCTCGTACCAAAGCTAAGTACTAGCTCCTCTTTGGCAAGCTCTACACCAAAACGCCTCTTGACAAATCCCCTCACCGCCTCTTTTAAGTAAGGCTCTCCCGCGCTTTTTGGGTATTTGTTCAAAAGAGGAGCCGATCGTTGGAGCTCCTCTTGGATAAATCTGGGGGTCTCAAACTGAGGCTCCCCGATGGTGAGGCTCAATGGAGCGAACGCCTCGTTGGGTCTGATGGGAGCTAAAAGCTCGCCCAGCTTTTCAAATGGATACTTCTCAAATCGCATGTTACTCCTTGGGCATGTTGAAGCTATTGACGATGAAATCGCCGCTCTCGTCGAAAAAGAGGTAGTAGAGCCTATCTTTTTGGATGGACAGACCCGCCAGATAGCGAAGAGCCAAATTCGCCTCAAAACTTGCTACTAACATTACCATAGGTGCTGCGATACCGCCAGGCTTTCGATCGGTGATGGAAAAAGCATCGAAAGAGGCCCTCTCCATGAAACAGACCTGCCCTTGAAACTCCTCCACACTAGCATAGATCCAGGGTACACCCACGCTTTTGGCGTAGCTGTCAATCCTGGCTCTGGTGGGGAGATTGTCCGTCGCGTCCAGGATGAGATCGGGCCTGATGCCCCGATCGGCGAACTCCTCAAAACTCTCCGCGAAACTCTCGACCTCCACGTAGGGGCAGCGCCTCTGGATAGCCTGGGCGTTGATTTTGGCTTTGCTCTTGCCCTCATCCTCCATGCCAAAGGTGATCTGGCGATGGATATTGTGCCGGCTCACCTCATCGAAATCGACCAAATAGATCCTGCCAATCCCACTAGCCCCAAGAGCCAGGGCCAAAGAGCTTCCAAGTCCCCCACATCCAACAATCGCCACCGATTTTTCTTGAAGCTTTTTTTGGGTCTCCTCTCCCCAAAGCTCGATTTGGCGCCTAAAATAGTCTCTCATATCGCCCCCCTCTTTTTGAGCGCGCTCTTAAAGCCCCAATCTCTCCTGCATCTTTTTACCTCATCCTTATCTACTTGATCGATCAAGAGCTCCTCACTTTGCCCAAGCTCCACGCTCACTCTTCCATTTGGCAAAATTGAGCAGCTACGCCCATAAAATTTCCATTTTAGTGCGTTTTTATCCTCATATTCACCCACTCTGTTGGCCCGAAGCACATAGAGATTATTGACAAAAGCCCTGGTCTTGAGCACCTCAAGCCATCGATCCCCCGAACCAAAAGTAGAGACACTAGGCACAAGCACACACTCTACATCCCTTCTCATAAAACTTTGCCAAAAGAGATCGAAATGGATCTCAAATCCGCCCAAAAGACCAAATCTTACATCATCGACCTTGAAGACCGGGGGATTTTCGATCTCCTTAATCTCGTTTGCAAAAAAGCTCTCTTCATTCCAGTGGGGGTAGTTGATGAGGATCTGCTGCTCATAGTAGCTGATCTTCTCAGGCCTCACGATCGCTATGCTCTTTGCCAGGCCCTGGCGCACCTTTCGCACCACGGGAGCGACGATGACCATATCATACTTTTTGGCCAGATCCCTAAGATATCCAATTTGCGTGGCGCTTTGTTGGGCGACCATATCAATAGGGGCCTCCTTGATCTCATGGAAAAAGCGGTTGAGCACATACTCAGGGAGCAAAAAGAGCCGTGCTTCTTTGGATCTGGCGACTTTGAGATAGTAGTCTAGTCTATTGGGACTAAGACCAAAAGAGGCGCTTTGCAAAGCAGCTACGATCATTGTTCCTCTTTTTGTATGATCTGCACCTGCATCTTGGCTTCTTCCAACATCTTTTGAGCCTCTTTTAAAAGTCTCATCCCCTCTTTGTAAAGCTCCACGCTCTTGGCCAGTGGGATATCCTGCTTCATCAGCTCTTCTAGGATCTCCTTGGCCTTTTGTATCTTTGCCTCAAACTCACTCATACTCTATCCTCTACTATGTCGTTGATATAGTCTGCAAACTTATCCACCTCCACCAAAAAGGCATCATGTCCATAATCACTCTTGACCTCGTAGTATTGGCTCAGCTCCCCTTTGCCGATCTTTCTCATCGCCTCATCGATCTGCTTCATCTCCTCTGGCAAAAAGAGCAGATCCTTCTCAAACCCTATCAAGTAGAGCTTGCTTCTTACACGCTCAAGTGCTTCTTCCAGACTCTCATAGCCGTTGGAGAGATCAAAAAGATTGATAGCCTTGGTGATATAGAGATAGCTCAGCGGATCAAACCATTTGGAGAAGTTATAGCCGTTGTACTCCAAATAGCGCTCCACCTGAAACCGCCCAAAAAGCTCATAGAGCCCCTCGTTTGGCACGTAGTCCCTGCCAAACTTCCTATCCATCGAATAGTGGCTCAAGAAGCTGATATGCCCGGCCATCCTCCCTATCGCCAAGCCGGTAAGCCCCTTCTCCTTGAGCTCTTGGGGATCGTACTTGCCCCCTTTGAAGTCGGGATCTTTGATGATGGCCTCCTTGGCAATCTCATTGAAGGCTATCACCCAGGGCCTCGTAGCATGCGTTGCAGCCAAAGAGACAATCTTTTTGGCAAATCCGGGAAAATCGACGGCGAAGCGAAGGGCCTGCATGCCTCCCATGCTTCCGCCCACCACCGCATGGACTTGGTTGATGCCCAATCGCTCAAAGAGGATCCTTTGGGCTTTGACCATATCCTTGATGGTGACGACAGGAAATTTGAACCGATAGGGCTCGTTGCTGGGATACATCTTGCTCATAGGGCCCGTCGAGCCAAAACAGCTGCCTATGGTGTTGGTGCAGATGACGAAAAACTTCTTCGTATCAATAGCCTTGCCGTCTCCAATGAGGCTATCCCACCATCCGGGCTTCCTGTCTCCATCGTATCGCCCGGCAGCGTGGTGGGAGCCGCTTAGGGCGTGGCAGACGACGATGACGTTGTCTTTGTTTTCGCTCAGCTCTCCGTAGGTTTCGTAGACGATCTCATACGGCTCCAAGATCCGTCCACTCTCTAAATAGAGAGGATTGGTAAACTTGGCCCTATCGGTTTTTATTTTCAATGAGTAACCTCTTTGAGTAAAATTGTATGAATTATACTTCAAACTCTGTAAAAAAGGGCTAAAAGAGCTATAATATCAAAAAATGTTATAAAGGATGACTTTTGATCCAAGAGATGATCCACCACAACATCTGGCTTATTAGCACCTTTATCCTGGCTATCGTGATTCTTTCCAAATTCGTGGCCAAAAAGACCGCTACGGTGGACGTACTCTGGCTCATCATATTTGGCGCCATCTTTGCAAATCTGGGCATCATCCCAGAGCATCACGAAGTCCTGGAGTATATTGGTGAATGGGGAATCGTCTTTATAATGTTCGCGCTGGGCTTTGACGAAGATCTGGAGCACTTCAAGGAGGGGCTCAAGCGCAGCATCGGCATCGCCATCATAGGGGCGATCTTTCCCTTTTTGGCCGGATTTTTGAGTGCCAAGCTCTTTGGCTACAACGACTCAGTAGCCCTCCTTTGGGGGCTGACCATGACTGCCACGGCGGTGAGCCTCACAATGGTGAGCCTCAAGGCCAAAAATCTGCACAAATCGACCGCTGCCACCGGCATCATGACAGCAGCGGTAGTCGACGACGTGCTCAGCCTCATCGGAGTGGCCATCATCATCCCCCTGGCGCTCACGGCCACCCAAAGCGGCGGCGATATCGAGATAGACTTTTACAATCTTGGCATCATCGCCGTGAAGGTAATCCTCTTCTTCGCCATCGCCATCATCATAGGGCTCTTCGCCTTTCCAGAGCGTGTCCCCCAAAAGCTTCCGCCAAACGCCACCCTCCTCCAAAAACTCGACTACTACCTCACCAGGCTCTTCGTACCCATCAGTATCAAAAAGCTCCTCATCATGTACGGTGGGGAGTTTACGCCTCTTATCATGGTCTTTATTGCCATGGGCATGGGAGCATTGGCAGATCTTTTTGGATTTCACCCGGCTATTGGCGCCTATATCGCCGGGCTCTTTTTGAAAAAGGACTACTTCTTGTTCGACCGGGCCCCAAGGCCGGACAAGATCTACCATGAGTCCAAATTCGTCCTCGATCACATCGCCTTTACCATTTTTGGTCCCATCTTCTTCGTCAATCTTGGCAGCAAGATCATTTTCGACTTCGATATCTTCGCCTCGATCTGGTATCAGGTGCTTATCCTCTTCTTGCTGGTCTTTATCTTCCAGATCCTCTCCGCAGCCCTTGCAGCAAGGTTCACCGGCGGATACAAATGGCACGAAGCGGTGATGATAGGCTTTGGGATGTTAGGACGTGCAGAGCTGGCCTTCATCGTCATCGATATCGCTTATACGGAGTTTCATATCTTCAACGAAGCCCAGTTCGAAGCGCTGATATTTGCCACCTTCTTGCTCAATATCTCCGTACCATTGGTGATCAACTGGTGGAAGCCCTACTACGAGGGCAAAAAAGAGCTTCGCCTCTTTGGGATCAAGCTCTCGCGCTAACCGATCGCCCTTTGGAGATCGGCTATGAGATCCTCCACCGCCTCAAGCCCAATACTTAGGCGAATGAGCCCCTCGCTCACCCCAGCAGCCAGAAGCTCCTCGTGGCTAAGCTGCTGATGGGTGGTGGATGCGGGGTGGGTGATGATGGATTTGCTATCGCCGATATTGACCACACGGCTAAAGATCTGAACACTATCGGCTATGCGCTTGGCCTCGTCGAAGCTCTCCACCTCAAAGCTCAAAAGCCCACTGGCACCCCCTTTGAGATACTTCCTGGCGTTTTGGTAGTTTTTATCCCCTTCAAGCAGTGGGTAGTTGACCTTTTTGACTTTTGGGTGTTTTTGGAGCCACTTGGCGATCTCAAGAGCGCTTTGGCTGTGCTGGCGCATTCGTAAGCTCAGATGCTCCAGACCCTGGATAAAGAGCCAGCTATTAAAGGGACTAGGAGCCGCTCCCATATCCCGCAGCAAAGAGAGTCTAGCACGCAGGATAAAAGGCGGGAAGGGAGTATCGGTGTAGATGAGACCGTGGTAGCTTGGATCGGGTTCGTTGAAGTGGGCGTAGCGATCGTTGCCTTCGATCTTCTTCCTGGCACTTTTGGCCTCGACGATGATGCCTCCTAGTGCCAGACCCTGCCCTGTGGTGTATTTGCTGGTGCTATGGACCACTACGTCCACGCCATGCTCGATAGGGTTGCAAAGCATCGGAGTGGCTACGGTGTTGTCCACAATGGTGAGGATGCCGTGCCTGTTGGCGATCTGGACGATCTTTTCGAAATCTGGCACATCGATGCTGGGATTGGTGATGCTCTCAAAAAAGATGAGCTTCGTCTTTTCGTCGATGAGCTCTTCGATCCTTTCTGGCTCATGGACATCAAACATCCTAGCCTCGATCCCAAGGCGCTTGAGTGTATGGGTAAAGAGCGTCACCGTGCCACCATAGAGCTGATTGGCAGCGACGATGTTGTCTCCGGCTTCACACAGATTGAGGACACTGTAGGTGATGGCGCTCATCCCGCTTGCGGTCGCCAGAGCCGCCTCACCCCCCTCAAGAGCGGCGAAGCGCTTCTCAAAGACATCAGTGGTGGGATTGCCAATACGAGTGTAGATGTTGCCAAGCTCTTTGAGAGCGAAGAGATTGGCAGCATGCTCAGCGCTATCGAAAGCGTAGGCGGTGGTCATATAGAGAGGCACCGCCATCGTCTTTTGCTCATCCTTCTCATATCCGGCGTGGAGTGCGATCGTCTCTTTTCTCATAGGAAGCCTTATAAGTTTTTTTTATATTGTAGCAGATTTGTTTGGAAGAAATCTTAAAAATCACAAGTAGCTTTTCGCCAAAAGGCGAAAAGATTAGACGTGGTAGTTGGGAGCCTCTTTGGTGATAGTCACATCGTGGACATGGCTCTCCTTGAGCCCAGCACTTGTGATCTCCACAAACTCCGCTCTTTCTTGAAAGGTTGGGATATCCTTGGCTCCAAGATACCCCATGGAGCTGCGAAGTCCGCCGATGAGCTGATGGATGACATTGGCGATCTTGCCCCGATAGGGCACCATCCCCTCGATCCCTTCGGGCACCAGCTTGTCCGCTGCCGTCCCTTCTTGGAAGTAGCGATCGGTGCTCCCTTTGGTCATGGCGCCGATACTTCCCATCCCCCGGTAGGTTTTATACTGGCGTCCCTGATACATCACCACCTCTCCGGGACTCTCCTCCGTTCCAGCAAGCAGACTTCCTATCATGACGCTACTAGCCCCCACCGCCAAGGCCTTGGCCACGTCGCCGGAGTATTTGATCCCCCCATCGGCGATGATAGGCACTCCATACTCCTTGGCCACCATCGCGCACTCATCGATGGCGCTTATCTGGGGCACTCCCACACCTGCTACGATTCTGGTGGTACAGATACTTCCAGGACCAATGCCGACCTTCACCCCATCAGCTCCGGCCTTGATGAGATCTTCCGTCGCCTCGGCAGTGGCTACATTGCCGGCTATGACGTCGATATCGAGCTCATCCTTGATCGCTTTGAGGGTGTCGATGATCCCCTGGGAGTGACCGTGGGCAGAGTCTAGGACCAGCACGTCCACACCAGCTTCGACCAGGGCTCTGGCCCTTTCGATCTGCCCCACGCCGATGGCAGCCCCCACGCGAAGCCGTCCAAATTCGTCCTTGTTGGCGTTGGGGTATTCGATCTTTTTCTTGATGTCCTTGATGGTCACGAGCCCCTTGAGCTTCCCATCTTCGTCGATGATGGGGAGTTTTTCGATCTTGTGCTCGTTCATCTTCTCTGCAGCTTCTTCCAGGGTGATGCCAGGCTTGGCGGTGATGAGGGGCATCCTGGTCATCACCTCATCGACCCTCTTGCCAAAATCTTTCTCAAACCTTAAATCCCTGTTAGTAAGGATCCCCAGCAGCCGCATATTCTCATCCACCACCGGCACGCCGCTGATTTTATATTCACTCATGAGGCGCTCCGCATCCGCCAGCGTAGCGTCTGGATGGACGAAAATGGGATCGATGATGATACCGCTCTCGCTCTTTTTGACCCGTTTGATCTCTTGGACCTGGGCGGCGGTATCCATATTTTTGTGGATGATTCCTATACCGCCAAGCCTTGCCATGGCAATAGCCGCTCGATGCTCCGTGACCGTATCCATAGCAGCAGAGACCAGAGGGATATTGAGAGGGACCCGTTTTGTCAGCATCGTCTTGACATCCACCTCTTTTGGCAACACCTGGGAATGCTTGGGTACTAGCAGCACATCTTCGAATGTGAGGGCTCGTTTTCGTATCTTCATATCAGCTCCTTATCGCTCTCTCAAGACTCATAGCGCCATCAAAAACCGTCTGCTCATCGAAGGCCTTGCCGATGAGCTGCAGTCCTACTGGCAATCCTCCAGACTCATCCACCGGCAGACTCAAAGCGGGCAGCCCGGCCAGGTTGACACCGATGGTATAGACATCGCTAAGATACATCTCCAAAGGACTCTTCTTGCTCCCAAACTCAAAAGCCACGTCGGGGGCGACGGGAGAGAGGATGAGATCGACACTTTGGAAGACCTTTTCATACTCCTCCTTGATGAGGTGTCGCACCTTCTGGGCTTTGATGTAGTAGGCGTCGTAGTAGCCGCTGGAGAGCACGAAGGTCCCAAGCAAGATTCTTCGCTTCACCTCCTCACCAAATCCCTCGCTTCTGGTTCTTTTATACATCTGCCTAAGACCCGTCGCCTCGGCTCTGTATCCGTAGCGCACCCCATCATAGCGGCTCAGGTTGGTCGAGGCTTCTGCCATAGCGGTGATATAGTAGGCCGCGATGTCGTATTTGGCATCCATGAGGCTCACTTCTACGATCTCGTGTCCGGCGCTCTTGAGGGCTTCGATCGCCTTGTCATAGGCCTTCTGCACTGTAGGCGAGGCATCTTTGATGTAATTTGGCACGATTCCAATGGTGAGTTTTCTATCGGGATCGGGAGTGATAGGGGTATGCTCCACGCTAGCGCTGGTACTATCACGATGATCATATCCGGCGATGATATTGTAAAGGATGGCAGCATCTTCGACGTTTTGCGTCATGGGGCCTATTTGATCCAGACTGCTCCCATAGGCTGCTAGACCATATCTGCTCACCCTCCCATAGGTCGGCTTCATACCCACGATCCCACAAAAGGCCGCCGGCTGACGGATCGATCCACCCGTATCGCTCCCAAGAGCGGCGACGGCGATCCCGGCAGCCACTACCGCAGCGCTCCCACCGCTGCTGCCTCCGGGGACCCTGTTTGGATCTTTGGGGTTGAGGGTCTTGCCATAAAAACTGGTCTCCGTGGAGCTTCCCATGGCAAACTCATCCATATTGGTACGCCCAAAAGGGGCCAGACCACTTTGACGTAGCCGCTCTACTACGGTAGCGTCATAGGGAGCTACATAGCCTTGGAGTATCTTGCTAGCACAGGTCACTTCCCAATCTTTGACCTGGATGTTGTCCTTGATGGCGATGGGCACCCCCTCACCGCTCTCATCCATTGCGATATAGGCGTTGAGCTCCTTTTTCTCCTCGGCTCTTTTGGCCAGATCCTTTCTTAGTTGTCGAAGTTCTTCTTTTGGTAAACCTAAAGCCTCTTTGAGTGTTATCAATCCTGCCTCCTATATTTTCTAACCATTATTATACCCACACCTACCAGCGCTGCAAAAAAGGCGATAGCCCATACAATAGCGCTAAAAGATACCGGCTGACTAAAGTCCACGGACCACCTCTTCGCACCGCTCGCAAAGAGCCTCTTTGGCTTTTGCTTGATATTTCCAGCATCTTGGACATTTGTGATCAGTCGCTCTTTTGATGGTGAAACGATCCTCTCCTACGTCAAAGCTTCCAAGCTCTTCTCCTCCTATCGCCTCTTCGACACCACTGACGATGAACCAATCCTCCCGCTCCGTCTTGGGCAGCGCCAAGACTTTTGGGCTGGTCGTTTGCAACGTAAGCTCCAAAGAAGATTTTATGAGCTTCTCTTTTTTGAGCTTATCGACGATTTCGTTGAATTTCGCCTTGGCCTCCATCATATAAGCTTCATCAAAATCACTTTGGATATCGGGAAGCGTGAAGAGCTCAAAATCGAAGATATCCTCCGCATCGCCTCTTAGCACTTTTGGCGCGTGTTCGACAATCTCATCGGCGGTATAGGTGAGCACCGGAGCGATGAGAGCCAGCATCGCTTTGGCGATGAGGGCCATGGCGCTTTGACTGGCGCGTCTGTGGGGATCGCCCAAAGCATCACAATAGAGCCTGTCTTTGCATAGATCCAAGTATATCCCGCTAAATTCGTTGACGATGAAGTGATTGAGCAGGCTAAAGCCTTTGGCAAACTCATAGGATCGAAAATTGCTCTCCACCTCCTCAAAGACACTTTTGGCCTTGGCCAGGATCCAGCGATCTAGTACGCCAAAATTTTCGTCCAGCGCTTCAAGGTCGTTGATGTTGGCCAGCATAAAGCGAAAGGTGTTGCGAAGCTTTCTGTACTGCTCGGCGATCTGCTTGAGGATGTTGTCGCTGATTTTGAGATCGCTTTGATAATCACTCATAGCCACCCACAGCCTCAATATCTCCACACCAAACTTCTTGGCCACCTCTTGGGGAGCTATCACGTTGCCCTTGGACTTGCTCATCTTCTCGCCCTTTTCGTCCACGGTGAAGCCATGGGTGAGGATCGCTTTGAAAGGGGCTCTCTTTTCAATAGCACCGCTTATGAGCAGCGAGCTTTGGAACCAGCCCCGGTGCTGATCGCTCCCTTCTAAATAGAGATCGGCCGGATAGGCTCCCGCGTCATAGCGTCTGGATTTGAGCACCGCATACCATGTCGATCCGCTATCGAACCACACATCCAAAATATCTTCAACCTTCTCCAGCTCATCTGGATCGTACCCGCTGCCAGGATAGAGAAGCTCCTCCACGCTCATGCTATACCACGCATCGCTCCCCAGGCGCTCGAAAATCATGGCGATATAGTTGAGTACTTTATCGTCAAATATCACCTCGCCCGTTTTCTTGTGGCGAAAGAAGGCGATGGGCACACCCCAGTCCCGCTGCCTAGAGATACACCAGTCAGGCCTGTTCTCGATCATGCTGCGAAGGCGGTTGCGTCCCCACTCAGGATAGAAGGTGGTCTTCTCCACCTCCTCCAGGGCAATCTGGCGCAGGGTCTTTTGAAGCCCCTTGGGTGCCTTGTCCACGGCGATGAACCACTGCTTGGTGGCTCGAAAGATGATAGGCTTGTGGGTCCTCCAGCAGTGGGGATAGGAGTGGCGGATGGACTCTTTTTTAAGCAGCGCATCACCTAAAAGATCGCATATCTTGTCGTTGGCCTCGAAGACGTTGAGCCCCACGAACTCTTTTGGCAAAAGCCCCTCTTGGACCACTGTCTCGTCGTAGCGTCCGCTATCATCCACCGGCATCAGGACTTCAAGACCATATTTGAGCCCCACTCGATAGTCGTCCTCCCCGTGCCCTGGGGCGGTATGCACAGCACCCGTCCCGCTCTCGGTGGTGACGTGCTCACCAAGGACGATGCGGCTCTTTCTGCCATTGAGAGGATTGATGGCGTGTAGATTCTCCAAGCTTTTTGGATCGATGAGGCGCTTGATCTCTCCTTGCACCACTCCAGCTTCCTTGAGGCTATGGTAGAGCTCTTTGGCCACGATATAGCCATCATCGGTGAGGAGATACTCCATATTGGGATTGAGCGCGATGGCGGTATTGGCCGGCAGGGTCCACGGAGTCGTCGTCCAAATCACGATAGCTGCCTCTTCGCCGACGACCTCCTTGGCGTCCTCATCCAAAGCAAAAGCGACGAAGATGGAAGGAGATGTCTTCTCCTCATACTCCACCTCCGCCTCGGCCAGTGCCGTCTTGGCCGCCCAGCTCCAGTAGACCGGCTTGCTGCGCTCTACCAAGAGCCCCTCTTTGGCAATCTCGCACAAAGCCCGGTAGATATCGGCCTCGAAGGCGTAGTCCATCGTCAAGTAAGGCTTCTGCCAATCGGCCACCACACCAAGACCCTTGAACTCCTCTTTTTGGATCTGGACAAATTTCGAGGCGTGTTCGCGACAGAGCTGACGGATCTTGGTCTTTGGAAGCTCCTTTTTCTTGCCTCCTAGCTTCTTTTCGACCTGCTGCTCGATAGGCAGCCCGTGGCAGTCCCAGCCAGGGGTGAAACGTATGGCGTTGCCGCTAAAGTAGTTGAATTTGACGATGATATCTTTTAAGATCTTATTGAGAGCGTGGCCTATGTGGATATGGCCATTGGCGTAGGGCGGGCCATCATGCAGCGTAAAAAGAGGCTTGCCCTCCCGCTTTTTTTTCATCTTCTCATAGACACCCCTCTCAAACCACGCCTTGTAGCGCTTGGGCTCGTTGTGAGGAAGATTGCCCCGCATAGCGAAGGTGGTCTTTGGAAGTAGCAGCGTCTCTTTGTAGTCCATCTATCCCTCTTTGGCTCAATTTTTGATATCGATTTTACTTAAAAAGTGGTTAAAACCTTCTGAAAATTTGCTATAATCCCCTAACTTCCAAAAAGGGACAGAGCATGAAAAACGGCATCCTTTTTATAGGCAAGGAGTTCTCCATCAACCGCGCCTTTTGCGACTATCTATCGCGCGAAGCCCAAAAGAGGCTATGGCACATCGACTCCTTGCACTACCTAAGCGAAAAGGATAAGGATCTGCTCTTTGTCATATCGGAGGCTTTCAAATATTTCGACAACACCCTCATCGTCACCTCCACCAAAAGTTATCCCACCGCCAGCAAGATCGTGGCCACGCTCTTTGAGGACAATCTTGTAGCCACACCATCGGGCCTCATCCCCTCCAAAGCCACCAAGGTGACCCAGGATAGTTTCCTCATCGGCAGCGATCATCTCATCAATCTCATCAAGGCAGATCCCACCAAGTCCCTGCCACCGATCCTTCTGGAATCTAGCGACGAAGTGGCCTCTTTGTATCTTTTCGATACCTCTCCAAAGAAGATCGACCAGATCCTCCAGCCACTAGCCGCTAGCTACAATATCGACTACCACACCACCAAAATCACCGCCCAGCTCTATCAGATCCACGCCCAGAACAAACGCTACGGTGATCTTGGGATGTTCTTGCAAAACGCCAAACTCATGCTCCCCAAAAATGTAATAGTAGCTCACAACATCTTCGCCCATCTCATCGACAGACTCTCCCAACTCCAAAAGAGCGTCACTTTCGCAGAGAGCTGCACCGGGGGTCTTCTGGCCTCCATGCTCACTCAAGTACCAGGCTCTTCGGCTGTCTTTGACGGCTCTGTCGTCACATACTCCAACCAGATCAAACACAGATGGCTAGGAGTCCGGGAACAAACCCTCCAGACCTATGGGGCCGTAAGCGAAGAGACGGTCCAGGAGATGCTCCAGGGCGCCTTGGCCCTGGCTCAGGCTCATTTTGCCATCGCCATCAGTGGTATCGCCGGACCCACAGGAGCCACCCCCACCAAGCCAGTAGGCACCGTGGTCGTAGGAGCCGGTGATGGAGATGGCCAGATCGTAAGGACTATGCATTTTGAGGGAGATCGCAACTATATCCAATATCAAGCGGCCATGTATGGCATCAAGCTCTTGTATGAGCTAGCTTCAGATGAGCTCTTTTAGGCTCTTGACAAAGAAAATTTTTTTGCTTATAATTTCACTCACATTCGCAAGGGCATCGAAAGAAAAGCCCGAAAATGCGCCGATTTGACCCGTTAGCTCAGCTGGTAGAGCAACTCCCTTTTAAGGAGTGGGCCGTTGGTTCGAATCCAACACGGGTCACCACGATGACCCCTTCATCTAGTGGCCAAGGATGCCACCCTTTCACGGTGGTCACAGGGGTTCAAATCCCCTAGGGGTCGCCACTGGGTCGGTTAGCTCAGTTGGTAGAGCGCTTGCCTTACAAGCAAGTGGTCAGTGGTTCGAGTCCACTACCGACCACCACTTGGAGCCGTAGTT
>PUXX01000047.1 GCA_009659895.1 Campylobacterota bacterium | reverse complement strand
ATCGCTCGAAATTTTTGCATGGCGGCCATCTTTGGGAAGCGGTTGACAAACATTGCAAACTCCTTTTTTTTATATTATACTCCAAAGAAAAAACGGGAGAAGGGTTGATACGAGAGCTTTTGAAGAAGCGTATCCTCATCATAGACGGAGCGATGGGCACGCAGCTCCAAGCCAAAGAGATTGCGCAAAGCGCGTGGCAAGGCAAAGAGGGGTGTAACGAGCTTCTTAATAAAACCGCCCCCGATATCATTCGATCGATCCACAAAGCCTACGCCATGGCCGGAGCCGATATCATCAAGACCAACACCTTCGGGGCGATGCCGTGGGTGCTGGACGAATACGATCTCTCTCATGAAGCCCAGGAGCTCACATACCTTGGCTGTAAGCTGGTAAGAGAAGTTTGCGACGAGTTCTCCACGCCCGAGAAGCCGAGGTTCGTTGCCTGCTCACTAGGCCCCGGAACGAAGCTGCCAAGCCTGGGCCACATCGATTATGATGAGATGTATGAGGGCTATTGCAAGAGTGCAAAAGGAGCCAAAGAGGGAGGAGCCGATCTCTTTTTGCTTGAGACCTGCCAAGATCCTCTCCAAATCAAAGCGGCGATCCATGCCTGTCAAGATACGGCGCCAGACATCCCCATCATGGTGAGCGTGACGATCGAGCAGACCGGCACGATGCTCATCGGCACCGATGCGGCGACGATCGCGACCATTTTGGAGCCCTTCGATATCCTATCACTAGGCTTCAACTGCGGCACGGGTCCCGATATGATGGAGCAGCACTTAAAAGTCCTGAGCCAAGTGTGGGATCGTCCCATCTCCATCCACGCCAACGCCGGACTTCCCCAAAATCGAGGGGGCTACACCTACTATCCTATGGGGCCCAAGGAGTTTACGGAGCTTGAGGCCAGATTTACCAAATATCCGGGAGTCGCGCTTCTTGGAGGGTGCTGCGGCACGACGCCCCAGCATATCAAAGCTTTGGTCGATGCGGTCAAGGATAAAAAGCCGATCCCGCCTCAAGGTTCTCAGCCTCGCTCCATCGCCAGTCTCTTCGAGGCCCGTAGCCTTCACCAAGAGCCGCCCCCCTTCTTGATGGGAGAGCGTAGTAACGCCACCGGCTCCAAAGCTTTTCGAGAGCTTCTTTTAAAGAGCGACTATGAAGGGACGTTGAGCGTAGCCCAAGAGCAGGTGCGAAGCGGTGCTCATGGGATCGATGTGAGCGTGGGGTTTGCCGGACGGGACGAGACCGAGGATATGCGAGAAGTCATCAAACTCTACAACGAAAAGATTCCTATTCCTTTGATGCCAGACTCCACGCAAGTGCCGGCTATCGAGACGGCTTTGAAGCATATCGGAGGCCGTCCGATTATCAACTCCGCCAACCTCGAAGATGGCGAAGAGAAGTTTGACGCCATCTGTCGTCTGGCCAAGCGCTACGGGGCCGCTTTGGTGCTTTTGGCCATCGATGAGGAGGGGATGGCCAAGAGCAAAGAGAAGAAGTTAGCTGTTGCCGAGCGGATGTATGAGAGAGCGACGAAGCTCCACGGGCTCAATCCAGGGGACTTGGTTTTTGATCTGCTCACCTTTACCGTCGGAAGCGGCGATGAGGAGTATCAAGATGCAGCTATCCAGACTATCGAGGCGATAAGGGAGCTACGAAAACGCCACCCGGAAGTTGGAGCCGTCCTTGGGGTCTCCAATATCTCCTTTGGCCTTGCCAAACACGCCAGAGAATACCTCAACTCCGTCTTCTTGCACCACTGCGTAGAGGCCGGGCTGACGATGGCTATCGTCAATGTCAAAAACCTCATCCCCTACCATAAGATAAGCGAAGAGGATCGCAAAGTCTGTGAAGACCTGCTTTTTAACCGCCGCGAAAAGGGCGATCCCCTCTTCGCTTTCATCGAGCACTTTAGCGACGCCAAAAAGCAAGAGGTCCAAAGCGATGATGAGCTTAGCAAACTCCCTTTAGAAGAGCAGATTCGACGCCTCCTTATCGATGGCGACAAAGAGCGGATGATGCCTCTATTGGAAAAAGCGAAAGATGCAATCGATCCAGAGCGCATCATCAACGAGATTTTGATCGATGCGATGAAGGAGGTGGGAGAGCTCTTTGGAAGCGGGAAGATGCAGCTGCCATTCGTGCTCCAAAGCGCAGAGGTGATGAAAGCAGCAGTAGACTATCTCAACCAGTTTCTACCAAAAAAGGAGAAATCCTCCCAAACCACGCTTATCCTTGGCACGGTCAAAGGGGATGTGCATGACGTTGGGAAGAACCTTGTCGATATCCTGCTGACCAACAACGGCTTCAAGGTGATCAATATCGGCATCAAAGTAGAGCTTGAGGAGTTTTTGAAAGCTTACGAGGAGCATAAAGCCGACGCTATCGGTATGAGCGGCCTCTTGGTCAAATCGACACAAGTGATGCTCGAAAACCTCCAAGAGATGAAAAAACGAGGCATCGATGCTCCCGTGCTTTTAGGCGGCGCGGCGCTGACGAAGCGGTTTGTGGACGAGTTTTGCCGCCCGGCCTATGACGGGCCGATATTTTACTGCCGGGATGCGTTTGACGGGATCGTAGCGATGAGCCGCATAGAGGAGGGCAACTTCGATACCCGCCTTGGAAGCGATAGCGACGATGAGGTAGTTGTGGAGGTTCAAAAGAAAGAAGAGGTCAAAATCGATCCAAAAGAGGTGATTTTACCTCCTCCAGCTCCCGTGCCCACGCCCCCTTTTTGGGGAAGGAAGACTCTAAAAATCGATCCCGATATCGCCTATGAGTGGATCAATAAGCGCCTCCTTTTCAAACAGCGCTGGGGGTATAAGAGCAAAGGAATGAACAAAGAGGAGTATGAAGAGCAGCTTCAAACTAAAGTGATTCCCGCCTTTGAGCGTCTAAGAGAGGAGCTCAAGGATGTCTTTGAGCCGACGATTCTTTATGGCTACTGGCCCGTTAGGCGTAGCGACAACGAGCTCTATGTTTTTGGGACCGAATTTGGATGGCAAAGGGACGAGGATGCCAATAGGGAGCCTTTGGAGAATATCTTGGGCGATGCGATCGAGATTTTTACCTTTCCAAGACAGCGCAAAAAGCCCCATCGATCCATTGCCGATTACTTCCATGCCGATAGGATGGATGTTTGTGCTTTTACATGTGTGAGTGCGGGAAGCAAGTTTAGCGAGTATGAGGGAGAGCTTTTCAAAGCGGGAAAATACCACGAATACCATCTGGTCCACGGCCTAAGCGTCGAACTTGCCGAAGCCTTGGCGGAGATTGCCCACAAGCAGATACGCATCGAACTTGGTATCCTCAAAAACGAAAAGCCGGATCTGCGGGATGTGAAGATGAGCGGCTACCAAGGAGCAAGATACTCTCCCGGCTATCCGGCCTGTCCTGATCTTGAGCTCAACCGCCATATCTTCAACCTCTTGTGCCCAGAAGAGTTTGGGATTGAGCTAAGCGAAACTTTTCAGATACATCCCGAGCAGTCCACCTGCGCTATCGTGGTGCACCATTCCGAGGCGAAATATTTCAATATCGACTAAGGAGCGCTTTTGGCGAGGATGAGTAAAGAAGAAAAGAAGCGCCAGATTATGGATACGGCGCTTAGGCTCTTTAGCAAAGAGGGCTTTTTTGAGGTGACGATGGCCGATATCGCCCGTGAGCTTGGGATGAGCGTGGGTAATCTCTACAACTATTTTGGCTCCAAGGACGCACTGGCAAAAGAGCTGATTCTCTACATCTCCAAACTTCTTGGTGAAGAGATTCGAAAAATCAACCTCAAGCCCTTGAGCGCCAAAGAGAAGATCAAAGAGATCGTTCGCTTCTACTTCCATACCGCCAAAGAGCGCCCGGAGCTCATCGAATACTTCTTGCGTATCTATCTCTCCAATCGAGAGGTCTTCAAAAACGGCTGTGAAGGGATGATATGCGTAAGCCCCTTTGTAACGGAGATCATGATCTTTTTCGAAGAGGGGGTAAGAAGCGGGGAGCTGCGAGATCAAGACTTCTTTAGCGCTTTTGGGCTCTTTATGGGCTATCTTGGCGGGATGGTCTTTTTGATGGGTGAGAGGATGCTGCCCAACGATATCGCCTTTTATGTAGAGGATATCAGTGAGAATATCTATCGAGCTTTAAAGGCATGATATGGAGTTTGAATGGGATGAAAAAAAGAGCGAAGCAAATAGCATAAAGCATCGAATCTCCTTTGAAGAGGCGAAAAAGTTGTGGAATGATGAAAATGGTATAATAGTTTATCAGCGTTTAGAAGATAATGAAGAGAGATATTGCCTAATAGCTAGGCTTTTTCAAAAGTGTTGGTGCGCTGTGTTTACATTACGAGGTGAGCGGGTTCGGTTGATTAGTGTTCGGCGTTGTAGGGCGAAAGAGGAGCGTATGTATGAAGAGCGAAGAGTTTGATAAGAGAATAGAGCAAGAGGATGTGTTTGAACTTTTTGATAATCCTAAAGTTATGAGTATAAGAGATTTTCAGAAAAAGAGACTCTCTATCGAGTTTTCTCAAAAGATATATAGTTTGTTGGAAAAAAAGGCAAAAGAGCTTGATATGAGAGTAGAAGATTTGATTAAAGTCATTGTAGCCGAAAGGATGGGAGTATTGTAACGCTTCTATGGCTGCAAGGCATCACCTGCAACGGCAATAGCCACTCCTTTTTGAACTATCCGCATCTAAAGAGCCTTCTTGATTGTTTTGAGCTTCTCTATCATCCCCTTTTGCCAAGCCGCTACAAAATTGAGGAGATCGAAAAGATACGAAGCGTCGATATCTTGGTCGTCGAAGGGGCACCGAGCAAGGAGTGGGTGCGAGGGCGTAGCACCTTTTGTAAGCTCTTTAGCGCTCTTGAGGCCAAATGGATCGTGGCGGTGGGGAGCTGCGCCGTCTACGGAGGACTACTTGGCAAGAGGGGACTGGCTTTTGCAAGGAACAAGCGCATAAGAAGATTCGATAACCTCATCAACATCCCCGGATGTCCCGCGCATCCGGAGTGGATTGCCTATGTGCTTTGGGCGATTGTCCATGATAAAAGGGTGGCTTTGGATGAGTGGTATCGCCCAAAGGAGCTCTTTGCCTATACGGTCCATAGCGGCTGTGTGAGGAACGAGTATTTTGAGTGGAAGGTGGACGCCAAAGGTTTTGGACTCAAAGAGGGGTGTCTTTTCTATGAGCAAGGATGCCAAGCCCCCTATACCCACGGCAGCTGCAATAAAATCCTTTGGAACGAGGTCTCATCCAAGACCAGAGCCGGGATGCCCTGTATCGGCTGCACCGAGCCCGACTTTCCCAAACGAAACCTCTTTGAAACCAAAACCTATATGGGAATCCCCGCCACCATGCCCCTTGGTGTGCCAAAACGAGCCTACCTGACGCTCACCGGTATCGCCAAGAGCTTTCGGATCGAGAGGCTGAGTAAAAGGCTTTTGGATGAAGATTGAGATACTCCAAAAGGTCGAAGGCGAGGTCTATCTTCACTACCGCTTCAAAGGCGATCTCATCGAGCATGTCGATATCGAATTTATCCACTATCGAGGGATCGAGGAGATTTTGCGAGGGAAGCCTCTATTTGATGCGGTCGCGGTGACGCCAAGGGTCTGCGGGATATGCGGCCACGCGCATCTGATTGCCACCGCAAGGGCTATCGAGGATATTGTAGGCTTTGAGATCACTTCAAAAGCCAAAAAGATTCGCTCTATCACTCTTGCGTGTGAGCGCATTCAAAATCATCTCAAATGGCTCTATTTGGTGATTCTTCCTTTATTGGAGGATTTGGGGTTTGCTTCGATAGCGCCTTTTGAGGCGCTCAAGGCCAGTGCGACGATCCAAAAGGTGATCGCTCTTTTTGGAGGCCAATATCCCCACACCTCCTACGCTCTGCCCGGGGGCGTGGTGTGCGATCCGACATATATGGAGCTTCTTCAAGCCAAAGCTTTGTTGGATGAGGTGGCGGCCTTTTATCATAGCGCCGTGCTTGGGCCGATAGGAAGTTTCGAGGAGTTCAAAAGAGATCGAGGGGTTCTTAAAAGTATCTACGACTTTTTAGGTTCCCAAGAGCTTCTTCGAATCGGGCGGGGGCACGATAGATTTTTGTATCTTGGCGCAAAGAAAAAGTATCTTGCCACCAAAGCCCAAAGGGCCTATACACGCTATATCCAAGAGCAAAGAAATAGCAAGAGCCTTGCTTTAAACGCGCTTTACAAAGGAAGATTCTACGAAGTAGGGCCGATGGCGAGGCTCATAGAGGATCGCTTCATCAAAGACCTTCATAGGCGCTACAAAGATTCGCTCTTTACAAGAATCGCGGCGAGGGTATATGAAGTAGGACTTTTGCTTGAAACGATCTCCAAAGAGCTCGATAGGATTGAGTTGAGTGAGCCTTCTTACATAGAGTTTCCAAAGAGTATAAGTGGCTATGGGGAGGGGGTCGTCGAGGCTCCCAGAGGCTCTTTGATACATCGCGTCTGGGCGAAGGAAGGGATAATCGAGCGCTTCGAGATCATCACGCCTACGCAGTTCAATCTCGCCAACGGCACCAAAGAGAATCCCTCCCCCGCCCAAAAGGCGATCCAAGGCCTAAGAGACAAAAGAGTCGCCGAGCTTGTCTTTCGAAGTTTTGATATATGCAGTGTCTGCACGACGCATTAAAGCCGTGAGAATATCTTGCCAAAATCGAGTGAGGCTTGGCACCCTTTGATAGGAAGGTTTATCTTCTCATCTAAGAAGTCGCCCACCTTTTTATATCCTTGTTCGGTGAGTTTGTAGATTTTGGCCCGTTTATCGTGGGGGTAGGCTAAGATATAGTATGGAATAGCTTCGGCCTCATATAAAGAGAACTTTATCTCCTCGTCTCTTTTGGCCTGTTTGGGGCTGACGATTTCGATGATGAGTTCGGGCCTTTTGGTGATGTAGGCCCCCTCTTTTTGACCACATACGACCGCGATGTCGGGGCGCACGATGGTATCCTCTTTTATCTTGTAGTCCATTTCGACGACGACTCTACACTCTTGACACGCCTCTAAACTCTCATCCAATGAACGCGCGAGATAGAGCATGAGGAGTTGGTGGTTCATCATTGGTGACGGGGCCATTGCGTAGGGGATACCGCCGATGAGCTCCCAATCTCCTTGCCAATGCTTATAGTCGTTGTAGGTGTAGTATTCTGGTTCGATTCTTAGTGCCGCTGCCATTATGGAGCCTTTTTTAAAAAATTATACCATAACACCTTGGTCCCAAAAGTAGTGAAGTCTTACAAAAATTCAAAAATATTTAAAATCTACATAAGTATAGCTTGATACAATAGTTGAATGAGTATTCATTCTAAAGGAGCGGCGATGAATAGAGAGCAGCTACGAGCGCTTTTTACCTCCAAAAGCGCCAGAGTCGAGACCAATAGGGGCGAGGAGTATTATCAAAAGCTTTATGAGAAGTGTCGAGCGAGGCTCGATGAGCTCAAAAGAGTAGAGCCTATTCGAAAAATCTCTATCAAAGAGGTTTTAGAAGATGAAGGGGTGAGCAGACGAGACTTCTTGAAGTGGGCCAGTGCCACCACGGCGATGCTGATGCTTCCGGCCTCTTTTACGCCGCTGGTCGCTGAAGCGGCGGAGCTGATGAACAGGGTGCCCGTTATCTGGATCGAGTTGCAAGATTGCGCGGGAAATACCGAAGCGCTGATTCGAAGCGACGGGCCGAAGGTGGACGAGCTCATTTTAGAGATTATCTCTTTGGAGTTTCAAGAGACCTTGATGGCAGCAGCCGGTTTTCAAGCCGAGGAGCAGCTTGAAGATGCGATCGAGCACTTCAAGGGGAAATATCTGCTCTTTGTCGAAGGGGCGATCCCCGTGGGTGCCGGGAAAGAGTGGTGCACCATAGGAGCCAGTGGAGAGACCTTCGAGGAGCATCTCAAACGCATCGCCAAAGATGCGGCGGCGATCGTGGCGGTAGGGACCTGCGCTACCTTTGGAGGTGTGCCAGCAGCCGCTCCAAATCCCACTGGAGCTGTTGGGGTGATGGATGTAATCGGCAACAAACCTATCATCAATATCCCCGCCTGTCCGGCAAATCCTGCTAATATGGTAGGCGTGATTCTTCACTACGTCCTTACCGGTCAGATTCCGGAGCTCGATAGCCTCCTTCGGCCAAAATTCGCCTTTGGATACCGCATCCACGACAATTGTGAGCGACGAGCCCACTTCGATGCCGGAGAGTTCGTCGAAGAGTGGGGCGATGAGGGAGCCAAGAACAACTTCTGTCTCTATAAGATGGGGTGTAAAGGCCCTATGACTTTCAACAACTGCTCCATTATCCGCTACAACGAGTCGGTCAACTGGCCGATTGGCGCTGGGCATGGGTGTATCGGATGTAGTGAGCCTCAGTTTTGGGATAAATACGCGTATGAGCGGCCGATGGCCGACGCCGATATCAAGATGGCTCCGGGAGGCGGCGTAGAGAAGAGCGTGGATGAGTTTGGTCTGGCTCTTCTTACCGCAGCCGGTGTCGGTATAGCGATTCATGCGGCGGCGAGCGCGGTAGCCGGTAAAAAAGATGAAGGAGAGAAGTGATGAAGAAGCATATCGTCGTCGATCCGATCACCAGAATCGAAGGACACTTGAGAATCGAAGCGATTATCGATGAGAACAACACCATTGTGGACGCCTATAGCTCCTCGACCATGTTTCGAGGCATCGAGGAGATTTTAAAGGGCAGGGATCCAAGAGATTGCGGCCTTTTGGCCATGCGAATCTGCGGGGTCTGCACCGGAACGCACTACCAAAGGAGCATCGAGGCGGTGGAGAACGCCTTTAACGTCACGATCCCAAAAAACGCGAGGATTGTGAGAAACCTGATCCAAGGGGCGCTCTATCTGCACGATCACGTAGTGCACTTCTATCATCTCCACGCCCTTGACTGGGTCGATATCACCAAAGCCCTCGAAGCTGATCCCCAAAAGGCGGTGGAGGAGGCCAAGAAGTGGGCCAAAGTAGCCGGAACCACTCCGTGGGTGGCCGATAGCGCCAAATTTGGCGAGATTCAAGAGCGGCTCAAGAAGTTCGTCAAGCAAGGGCGGCTTGGGATTTTTGCCAAAGGATACTGGGGTAATCCTCACTACAAGCTCACTCCCGAGCAAAACTTGGTGGCGGTGACGCACTATCTTCAAGCTCTTGATCTCCAAAGAGACGCGGCGAAGATGATGGCGATTTTTGGCGGGAAGAATCCTCATCCCCAAAGCATCGTCGTCGGCGGCGTGACCTGCGTGCAAGATCTCAAAAATCCAGCCAGAATCGCTTTGTATAAAGATCTGCTCAAAACTTTTCGCGCCTTTATCAAAGGGGCCTATCTGCCCGATATCTATATGGCGGGGACGATGTATGGAGACGAGGCGCTTGACGGCACGGGAGCCGGGCTCAAAAATTACATGGCATATGGGGGCTTTCGGCTCCAAGACAACGGCTTTTACAAATCGGAGCTCCTCTTTCCAAGCGGCGTCGTGATTGACGGGAAGTATAAAGAGTTCGATCAAGAAAAGGTCAAAGAGGATGTCACACACGCATGGTATCGAGGCTCCAAGCCCTTGCATCCTTTCGAGGGAGAGACGATCCCAGAGTATACCGGCTTTGGCAAGAAAGTGGACGGCATCGCCTATCTTGATACGCAGGGCAAATACTCTTGGATCAAGTCCCCTATCTACGACGACGAGCGGGTCGAAGTGGGGCCTCTTGCTAGGATGGTGGTCGGCTATGTCAAAGGGGACAAGAGAATCGGCGAGTATGTAGGAAAATTCCTCAAAAACGCCAATCTTCCCGCCAAGGTGCTCTACTCTACTGTTGGGCGAACGGCGGCAAGGGCCATTGAGACGGAGATGTTGGCCGATATCATGATGGAGTGGGTGGATGAGTTGGCGGCCAATACGGCGGCCGGGGACCTCTCCACGTGGACGGAGTTTGACTTTGATAAAGTGAGCAAAGATGCGGAAGGGTATGGGCTCGAAGAGGCGCCAAGGGGCGCT
Source organism: Campylobacterota bacterium (assembly GCA_009659895.1). Taxonomy (GTDB): domain Bacteria; phylum Campylobacterota; class Campylobacteria; order Campylobacterales; family Nitratiruptoraceae; genus Nitratiruptor. The sequence goes on along the minus strand of PUXX01000047.1, from coordinate 6,143 downwards.
CTTGGCCACTGGGTAAAAATCAAGGACGGCAAGGTCGAAAACTACCAAGCGGTGGTCCCTTCGACATGGAACGCCGCCCCAAGGGACTACAAGAACCGCATGGGGGCCTATGAGGCGAGTCTGATTGGGACCAAAGTGGCCAAGCCCGACGAGCCGTTGGAGATTTTACGAACGATCCATAGCTTCGATCCCTGTATCGCCTGTGCAGTCCATATCGTCGATACGAAGGGCAAAAGCCTTGGAGAGTTCAAGGTCAACACCTCTTGCTCAATCTAAGGAGTGAGCGATGAAACGAATACGATACCAAAAAGTCAAGCGCATGACCACCTTCATGCGCCTCAACCACTGGGTGGTGGCAATCTGTATGGTGGCAGCGGTGATTACGGGGCTCTATATCGGGCATCCTTACTATCAGACGCTTATCTCCGAACCTGCCGCCCAAAAGTTCGTGATGGCGTGGAATCGGTGGATCCATTTTTACGCAGCGATCATTTTTGACGTGAGCTCTATCGTGATAGCCTACCTCTACTTCTTTAGCCGGTTCGATCGGCCTATCAAGAAGCTTATCCCTACGGCAAAGAATATCAAGGAGTTCTTCGCCGTGCTGCTCAATCTCATCACGCTCAACCGAGTCAAGAAGTTTGATAGTAGCCATGAAGATAGCTTCCATGTGGTCTACTTCACCATTTTTCATCTTCTTTTGGTCTGGATGCTGCTAACAGGCCTTCAGCTCTATGTCCACGGGCTCGAATCGGGGCTTAGCTCCATTGGAAGCTGGTGGCCCGCACTCTTGCACTTCTTTACCGACTGGACCATTCCCGTCACCGGCGGGACGCTCATGGATGTGCGTATTAGCCACCATGCGACGATGTATTGGATTTTGGCGTGGATCATGTTTCATATCTACTATGTGGTGTGGCGCACGATCTTTTGGCAAGAGGGGGATATCTCTATCGTCATTGGCGGATACAAATTCAAAAAATCCTAAAGGGCTTTTCGCCCTTTACTCCTTCAAGCCCCATGTTTGGGGTTTGGAAAAGTAAAGGAGCGCAGTGAAAACGGCAGTGATAGGAATTGGCAATATTTTATTCAAAGATGAGGGGATCGGAGTCTATACGGCGAAGTTTTTGGAAGAGAACTTCGCTTTTAGCGGTGATGTGGAGGTCATAGACGGCGGGACGCTGGGCTTTAAACTCATGCGATACTACCAAGAGTATGAGAAGGTGATCATCATCGATACGGTCTCGATCGAAGATACTCCGGGCTCTATCTACAATCTCCCAGCCGACGTGCTCCTTGGGCTTGGGGAGTATCGCAAGACGGCCCACGAGGTAGAGGTGGTGGAGATGCTTGAGATTTGTAGTCTCTTAGAATCGATTGCCGAGGTCAACGTAGTAGGCGTGGTGCCAAAGGATATCGAGAGTGTCGAGATAGGGCTGAGCGAAGAGATTGAGAAAGCTTTCGAGGGGCTTTACAAGGAGGTGTTAAGGGAATTGGGGCGTGTTGGGATCGAGTATGAGAGAAAGGGGGATGTCTCCTTGCGAAGCGTCGTGGAGCGATACGCCACTCCTTCGATGGAGCGGATGTAGATGGTTTTGGAGTTTGTTTACCAAGGAGGGGAGCATTTTCTAAAGCAGATCCAAAGCATTGCCGGGGCGCATAGGGAAGAGATAGCTATTTGGTGGGAGGGTGAGCGATTTTTTTTGGAGTTTGAGAGCCAAGAGTTTGCCAAAGCCCTTGAGAAGGAGCTTTTCAACTCTATCTACTTCGAGAGGGTCCAAGGAGCGAGTAAGCCTCAAGGAGAGCCCTTTGAAGCGAAGCTTCCAAGCAACGTAGCCCTTTGTCCAAGATGTATTCAAGAGATGCTCGATCCCTCTTCACGCCGCTTCTACTATCCCTTTACGATGTGCAACGCTTGTGGAAGCCAAGCTTCTTTTTTGGTGCGCTATCCATTTAGGCGATCCAATACGCTCCTATCCGTTATCAAGCCATGTGCCGCTTGTGAGGCGGAAGGCAATGAAAATCCCTATCGAAAAGATTTTGCTCTCATTAGCTGCACGAGGTGCAATATCCCCGTGCGGTTGAGTGACAAAAGAGGGAAGCTTTTGTGGGCGAACGAGAGCGAGGAGTATGAGAAGATTTTCGCACTGGCCGCGGAGGCGATCGAAGAGGGCAAAAGCGTATCGATCAAGACTTCAAGAGGCTATAAGCGCTTTTTCAAAGAGTTTCAAGAGGGAGCAAAAGCGCTCATCCTTCGCCCAAGCGATGAATTTTTACTCTTAGGCTTGGAAAAAAGAGCGCTTTTTAGTATCGAGCGGCCTTTGGTGTATCTTAGCCAAAGTGATGGTAGAGTGATAGAAGCGGCGGCGGTGTGGGATGGGATGACGCTGCTGCTTGGAAGCAAGTTAAAAGCCGATACGATATATTTCGATGAAAAAGAAGCCGATCTGACAATCGACTACGATCTTCCCATTCGCTTCTATGAGGCTCCAAGACTCTTTATCAATAAACACCACAAACTCCTCAAAGTCCAAAGCGATCAACTCTTTCCAAAAAGGGTCCAATCCCAAAAAACCGCCCTCTTTGGCGAGTGGCTGGAGTATGATGGGCTCATCGATAAGGTCGAGTGCTTCGAGGAGGTGGCGACCGATAGGATATATGTTTTCAAAGAGGAGCCAATCGAGCATAGCAAAGTGGTGCGGCTCGATATCGCCAAGGCCTTTATCCAAAAAGTAGCCAAGCAAGAGGGGCTACAAAGCGCCGTGGGGGTATGGTTTGGAGATGAGGTGAAGTTCGCTCTTTTGCAAGGCGGGGCGATGCGGGAGATATTCTCTTTTGGAAAGGTGAGGTTTGAAGGAGAGAAAAAGGTAGCGAAGCGTTTTCGTGAGCGTTTTAGGGATCGAATGGAAGCCTTTGAGAGCGAAAAAAACTTCTTGCTCAAAGCGGCGAGGCTTTTGGGCGTGGATGGGGATTTTGAGGCTTTCAATCTCTTAGCCCACCACTATGGAGGCAAGGGGGGCGTGAGTGTCGATTGCAAAGTTAGTGAGGATGGGTTTGATTGGGAGAGTTTTTATAGCTCCATTATGAGCTTTGTCTTGGCAGAGGCGAAAGAGGAGCTCATAGCCTACTCGATTTTTGAGTCGTTGGGGGAGTTTTTGAGCTCTCAAGCGGTGGAGGTGCAGCGAAAGATGAAGGCCCAAGGAGTCGTTTTGGCTGGAAAATATATCTGCAATAGCCCCTTCTTTAGCCGCTTTAGTAGGAATGTGAGGGATGTGAAATATCCCAAGGGCTTTTGGGTCGATGAGGTGGTAGAGGTGTGATATAATATGGCAAAAAGTATGGAGTAAAGTATGGTCAAATCTACATTCACCCTTCCCGATGCTCTTTGGCAAGAGCTTGATGAGATGGCAAAAGAGCTTGGCAAAAAGAAGTCCCACCTCGTTTCGGAGGCTTTGGAATACTACTTTGATATGCTTGATCTCAGATTGGCCAAAAAAAGAAGTCAAGAACTTAAAGAAGGAAAAGAAACGATTTCCTTTGAGGAAATAGCCAAAGAGTATGGCCTATAAATTAGAGTTTCATCCAAAGGCCTATAAAGAACTTCAAAAGCTCGATAACTCCATAGCCAAATTTATTCTTTCGTCATTGAAGGAGTTTATAGAAAATTTTGATGAGGCGTATGAGGCCGAGCTTCTTAAAAGCGGTAAGATTAAGGCTTTAAAAGGGGAGTATAGTGGTTTTTATAGGTTGCGGTTGCGAAGCTATCGGGTAATTTATGAAAAACAAGAGAGGAAACTTGTGATTTTGGTTTTGCGTATCGCACATAGAAAAGAGGTCTATTGAGGCTCCTTATCAAAGGTATCGTCCAAGGGGTCGGTTTTCGCCCCTTTGTCTATCGATTAGCAAGAGAGCTGGGACTCAAAGGCTATGTCAAAAATAGAGGTGATGGGGTAGAGATATGCATCGAAGAGTCCAAAGAGTTTATCCAAAGGCTTCAAAAGGAGCTTCCCCCACTTGCTAAGATCGAAGCTATCGAAGTCATTGGAGAGTGTGAGGCTGAGGAGCCTTTTTCGATCCTAGAAAGTGAAGCGACCAAGAGCGCTACTTTTCTATCGCCAGATATCAGCACCTGTGATGAGTGTCTTGAAGAGCTTTTCGATCCTTCTAACCGCCGCTATCGCTATCCACTGATTAACTGCACCAACTGCGGTCCAAGATATACGATTATAAGAGCCCTTCCATACGATCGCAACAACACCTCGATGGCCCCTTTTAGGATGTGTCGGCGCTGCGGGGAGGAGTATAACGATCCAAATAGCCGTTTCTACCACGCTCAGCCCATTGGCTGCAACGAGTGTGGCCCGAAGGTGCGACTTGGAGAGCTTGAGGGATATGAGGCGATAAAGGAGGCGGCACGGCTTATAAAGAGTGGCAAAATCGTCGCTATCAAAGGAGTCGGCGGCTTTCATCTGGTCTGCAAAGAGAGCGAGGCAAAGAGGCTTAGAGCCAAGAAGCGGCGCTCCAAAAAGCCTTTTGCGGTGATGTTTCAAAGTATCGAGGCTATCGAAAAGGCGTGTAAGATAGATGAGGGTGAGAGGGCTTTGATACTTTCTAAAGAGCGCCCCATTGTCGTGGTCAAAAAAAGAGGTGGTTTTGAGGGAGCGGCGCCCGATATCGATAGAGTGGGGGTCTTTTTGCCTTATAGCCCGATTTATTATCTTCTTTTTTCGCTTCTCAGCGATCCTCTTATCGTCACAAGCGCCAATATCAGCGATGAGCCGATTATCAAAGATGAAGAGAGCTTACGCGCTTTAGGTATCGCCGATGAGGTGCTTTGGTATGAGAGGGAGATTGAGAGGAGTTGCGACGATAGCGTGATGATCGTAGCGGATAGTAAGCCGATATTTTATAGGCTCTCACGAGGCTTCGGACCAAAGAGCTTCTATGTGGATAGAAAACTCCCTTCTATTTTGGCCGTAGGGGCGAGGCAAAAAAACACGATCGCTTTAGCTTATGAGAACTCGATCATTCTCTCACCCCACATCGGCGATATCAAAAATGTAGAGAGTTTTGACTACTTCGTAAAAGTGATCGAAGATTTCAAACGCATCTACGATGTTACGCCTCAAATCGTTGCGTGTGATATGCATCCACACTACGAGACCAGCCGCTATGCAAGAGAGCTTGGAACCAATGTGGTAGAGGTCCAGCACCACCGAGCCCACATCTGGGCGGCGGTTGCGGAGATGGAGCTGACAAACCACAAGCTCAAAGGAGCCGATTTCGTAGGCTTTGCATGGGATGGGACGGGTTATGGAGATGACGGGAGCATTTGGGGTGGGGAGGTCTTTGTAGAAGATAAGCGGCGCTACCATTTTGAGCCCTTCAAGATCGCAGGAGGCGAAAGAGCCATAAAGCAGATCGATCTCATAGCCAAAAGCTTGATGCGTCATGTCGGCTTGGAGGTTGAAAATAGGCTTTTTAACTTAGCCTATGAGAAGGGGGCTTCTTTTGTTACGAGCTCTGTTGGGCGGCTTTTCGATGCGGTGGCGCTCTTTTCTGGGCTTGCGAACTACCAAGAGTATGAAGGCTTTACGGGGCTTTTGATCGAAAAGGCTTATAGAGGAGGGAGTGAGCGCTATGAGTATATGATCGAAGATGGGGTGATACGAATCGACTGGCGAAGTCTCATCAATGATAAAAAAGAGCATATCCCTACCAAGTTTCTCAATACACTCGCCGCTATTATCGAAGATATCGCCCTAAGAGAAAAAAGAGCGGTGATTTTGAGCGGCGGGGTCTTTCAAAATAGAACGCTGCTTGAAATCACGACGAAAGCTTTACAAAAGCGAAATATTCCCTACTTTTTTCCTATCCAAACGCCGATAAATGATGGAGGAATCGCCCTTGGACAGGTGTGGTGGGCGGTGAGAAAGGGTGTGATATAATTAGTAAAAAGGAGAAAAATGAAAAAGGTGAAATTATCAAAAGAAATTATAAAAAAAAGTGTCGAATTTTCTCAAAAAATAGAAGGATATAAAAGAGTAGATGAATCTATCCGTAAAAAAGTGAAAATGATAAAAACCAAATATAATGTCAAAGTATCACTTCAAAATCGCTGATTTTTACTATCCCAACTCTTC
>PUXX01000002.1 GCA_009659895.1 Campylobacterota bacterium | reverse complement strand
CTCGTCCTTGCTCCCATGCGTCCGACGAAGTTTCTGTTGGTGGTGGAGACGCAGCGCTCGTTGTCGGCCAAGATTCCCATATATCCTCCAAGACAGGCCCCGCAAGTTGGATTGCTCACCACCGCTCCAGCGTCGATGAGGGTGTCGATGTAGCCCAGTTTTTCCGCCTCTTTGAGAATCTTTTGGGTAGCGGGAGTGACGATCATGCGGGTGTGTCTGGCCACCTTTTTGCCCTTGACGATCTCGGCGGCGATGGCAAGATCGCTAAGGCGCCCGTTGGTGCAGCTGCCGATGAAGACCTGATCGACTTTGAGGTCCATTTTCGCCGCTTCGCTGATTGGGCGGCCGTTGGATGGGAGGTGAGGAAAGGCGATGACGGGCTCTAAATTGTCCACGTCGATTTCGATCACTTGCTCATACTCCGCGTCTTCGTCGCTGTAATGGTATTTTGGCTCTCTGGCAAGGTCTTTATCCTTCAAAAACTCTTTCGTCACCTCATCCACGGCGATGATCCCGTTTTTGGCTCCGGCTTCGATAGCCATGTTGCAAAGGCTAAAGCGTCCGTCCATATCGAGATTTTCGATGGTGTCGCCGGTAAATTCGAGGGCTTTGTAGAGTGCGCCGTCCACGCCGATGCGGCGAATGAGCTCCAAGATGAGGTCTTTGCCGTAGACATGCTCACCGAGGCGGCCTTTGTAGACGACTTTGATCGTGGAGGGGACTTTGAACCAGTTTCTACCTGTAATCATCCCATAAGCCAAGTCGGTGCTTCCCATTCCGGTGGCGAACGCCCCAAGAGCTCCGTGGGTGCATGTGTGGCTGTCCGCGCCGATAATCACGTCTCCGGGGACGACGAGCCCTTTTTCCGGTAAGAGGGCGTGTTCGATCCCCATATCCTTTTCGTCGAAGAAGTGTTTGAGGTTGTGCTCATACGCGAACTCTCGGCTGATTTTTGCTTGATTGGCGCTGGCGATATCTTTGGCCGGGATGAAGTGATCGAGCACGATGGCGAAGTTGTCCGGTTTGGCGAGTCTTTTGGCGCCGCTCTCTTTGAAAGCTTTGATAGAGATGGGTGTTGTGATGTCGTTGCCGATGATCATATCGAGTTCGCACTCGACGATCTCTCCTGCTCTTACCTCGCGCCCGACATGTTCGCTAAATATTTTTTCGGTAATCGTCTGTCCCATTAGCTACCTTTAAAAAGATTTTTGATATTTTATCAAAATCCACAAGGAGTCTCATGCGCTATAAAGAGTTACGCGCCGTAGCGGAGTATCTGCGAAATTTCAAACGATTAAACGACATTCAGCGAGTAGGCGACAACCTCATTCGAGCCCAGTTCGATAAAACGGAGATATTTTTCGATCTGGGTAGAAGCAAGAACCTTATCTACATGCGAGACGATTTCGTCAAGACCAAGCACTACAACGCTCCTTTCGATAAAGTATTGGCCAAGTTTTGCAAAAAGAGTTTCATCGAAAAGATCGAGCTTGACGAAAAGGATAAGATTCTTCGCATCCACTGCGCCCAGCGCTCCAGCTACAAGGAGCAAAAGGCGATCTTACAACTTGAATTTACCGGTCGCCACGCCAACGCCGTCATCGTGGACGAAAAGGGCAAGGTATTGGAGGCTTTGCATCACGACTTTCATCGAGACCTCAAGCCCGGGCGGCCTCTCATAGCGCCTGTGCCGCCAAAGAAGCTCGATAGATCTTCATGGAAACCGGACGATATGGAGGCGTATCTTCATAAAGTCTACGAAGAGGAGCGCCAAAAGAGGCTAAGCGTTCTTAAAAGCGCCAAGCTCTTGCAGCTCAACAAACAAAAAGCCAAGCTCCAAGAGCTCTTAGAGGGCCTCGAAAAAGAAGAAGAGCTTAGCCAAGAGGCCGATGAGGTCGAGCGCCAAGCTAATATCGTCTTGGCCAATATCCACGCTATCAAGCCCTATCAAAAGGAGTTTGTCGGTAAAGACTTCGAGGGCGAGGATGTGGCGATACCTTTGCCAAAGGAGGCCAAAAGTGCGGCACACGCGGCGGATCTGCTCTTTGCCAAGGCCAAGAAGCTTCGCCAAAAGGCCAAAAATATCCATATACGACGCCAAAACCTCCAAGAGAAGATAGATTTTTTAGAAAAAAAAGCGCAGATCGTGCGAAATGCGAAGCGGATCGAAGATATCGAGCTGCTTTTTCATAAGTTGGCCACAAAGGAGTCCAAAAAGGATAAAAACTACGAGAAGTATATCATCGACGGCTATCCCGTCTATATCGGCAAAAACCGCCAAGGCAACGTGGAACTGCTCAAAAAGGCCAAAGCGGGTGATATCTGGATGCACCTCAAAGACCTCCCCTCCGCCCACGTCATCATCCAGACCAACAAACAGAACCTCCCCGAACATATCCTTCGCACCGCCGCGGAGCTGTGCGCCAAATTTAGCGTCAAGCACGGCGGCAGATATCTGGTGGACTATACGCAAAGGCGCAACGTCAAGCCCAAAGAGGGATCGAACGTAGAGTATGTGAAATATAAGACGATCGGTGTTATAATCTAAACAAAAAAGGTATGGAATGAACGAACTTACCAAACGCCTCATCACCGGCGCCGTGCTCATAGCCGTCGTGGCGTTGGTGGCGTGGATCGACAACTTCTTTGTCACGTGGCTCTTTTTCGGTGTCGTCTATCTCTTCGCTTTCTACGAGGCTTTGGGGCTTTTTGAGATGAGGGATCAAAACAGCCTCTACTTTTGGGCGGTGGTGCTCTGGATCGCGGCGGCTTTCTATCCCAATCCCGACGATCTTTTCTTCATAGCCCTTATGATTTTTGCCGCCTATGAAGCCTACACGCAAGATAGAAACTTCAAGAAGTTCTTGCCCTTTTTGTATCCTACGGCCTCGTTTTTGTTCTTGCTCTCTTTGTATCACGATTTTGGGATGGAGGCGCTCATCTGGCTCGTGATTGTCGTAGCGCTCACCGATATCGGGGCCTACTTTAGCGGCAGGGCTTTTGGGAGGCATCCTTTTTGCAAGACCTCGCCCAAAAAGACATGGGAAGGGGTGATTGGAGGCGTATTGGTAGCGACGATAGTGGGGAGCTACTACGCTTTGGTGCTTGTTGATCTGCCCTATGCGATCGTTATCTCCTTCTTGACCAGCGTGGCGGCGGTCTTTGGGGACCTTTTCGAGAGCTATCTCAAACGCCGCGTAGGGCTCAAAGATAGCGGCAATATCCTGCCCGGACACGGAGGGGTGCTCGATCGTGTAGACGGCTATCTCTTCGCGGCTCCGGCGATGGTGGTGCTGCTAAGAGGATTGCTATGAAAAAGGAGTTGAGATGAATTTGACGCAAGGTAGTAAGAGCTTGATAAATGATTTTTTAGAAAAAGCATACATTGGGGAAGTTATGCTTCCGGACTTCCAAAGAAATTTTGTTTGGACAAGGCAAGATATAGAAGAACTTTTAAAATCCCTTTTAGAAAATATGTTCATTGGTACTTTTCTTATTCAGCATATTAGTCCTGACAATCCTCCTTTTCAAGTTATTCCTATTGAGGGAACACAAGAAGTTAATAAGAACTTTCAAAAGAGACCTTATACCCT
>PUXX01000059.1 GCA_009659895.1 Campylobacterota bacterium | reverse complement strand
ACCACAAAAGACTCATAGACTCACTTTTTGAGGAGGGATATCGACTCAGATACTCCGGGGGGATGGTCCCAGATCTTCACCAGATCCTGGTCAAAGGAGGAGGTCTTTTTAGCTATCCGGGCACTCAGGACAAACCCCAAGGCAAACTACGCAAGATCTTTGAGGTCTTTCCTTTTGCCCTCATCTACGAAAAGGCCTCCGCAGAGGCCATCGACGATAAAGGAAGACGGCTTTTGGATCTAGGATGCAAGGAGGTCCATGAGACCACCCCTTGCTTTTTTGGTTCAAGATATGAGATAGAAAAAGTCAAAGAGTACTATGGCTCAGCCAGACAGATATGAGCTAGCCCTCCGGGAGGCCCTCAAGGAGCTCAAGGCCTGCCAAGAGAGCAAAAAGGTCTCCAGCTGCCTAAAATGCAAGGAGATCATAGGCTGCAAGATCCGAAACGGCTATGTCCGTGCGGTCTATGAGAGCATGAACAAAGGCAAAGGGGGTGGATTTGAATTTTAAGGAGAGCGGATGCGAAAAAAGTATATAACCACACCGATTTACTATGTCAATGACGTGCCCCATATAGGGCATGCTTATACCACGATTATTGCCGATACGGCAGCAAGATATTTTCGACTCAAGGACTACGACACCTTCTTCCTCACCGGTACCGACGAGCATGGCCAAAAGATCGAAGAAGCGGCCAAGAAGCGGGGCAAGAGCCCAAAGGAGTATGCCGACGAAATCAGTGCTAAGTTCAAAGCGCTCTGGGATGAGTTTGAAATAAGCTATGACAAATTCATCCGTACCACCGATCCAGAGCATATCAAGGGCGTCCAGAAAGCCTTTGAGATCATGTACGACAAAGGAGATATCTACAAAGGTATCTACGAAGGGCACTACTGCATCAGCTGTGAGGCCTTCTTCCCCGAGAGTCAGCTCATCGACGGGGAGTTCTGCCCAGACTGCGGCAAACCGACCAGCCTTGTCAAAGAGGAGAGCTATTTCTTTCGCCTCTCCAAATACCAAGATAGACTCCTTGAGCTCTACCGATCCAATGAAAAGTTCATCCTCCCCAAAAACAAAAAAAACGAGGTGATTCGATTTGTCGAAGGGGGACTGCAAGATCTCTCCATCACCCGCACCAGCTTCGACTGGGGGGTGAAGCTTCCTGAGTCCATCAACGATCCAAAACATGTCATGTATGTCTGGCTCGATGCTTTGCTCAACTACATCACTGCCCTTGGCTTTGGTGGCGACAAGGCTCTCATGCACTACTGGCCAGCAGACTACCACCTAGTAGGCAAGGATATCCTCCGCTTCCATGCCGTCTACTGGCCAGCCTTTTTGATGAGTCTAGAGCTACCCATGCCCCATCACATAGCCACGCACGGATGGTGGACCAGAAATGGGGAGAAGATGAGCAAATCCAAAGGCAACGTCGTCGATCCAAAGGCGGTGGCCGATGCTTATGGACTGGAGAATTTTCGCTACTTTTTGCTTCGTGAAGTCCCCTTCGGCCAAGATGGAGACTTTAGCCAGCGAGCCCTCATCGACAGGATCAACAGCGATCTTAGCAATGATCTTGGCAATCTGCTCAACCGCATCATCGGCATGAGTGGCAAATATTTCGACTATCACATAGTAAGTGACCAGGTGGAAAGATACCATAAAAAAGAGCTTGACGACGTCAAAGCCATCATCAAAGGGCTTGATGAGCTGGCACAGGATATGAAGTGGCACCGCTATTTAGAAGAGCTATGGAAGATCCTCACCATCGCCAACAAAGCCGTCGATACCTACCAGCCCTGGGCGAAGATGAAAGAGGGCAAAGAGGATGAGGCGATGGCCCTCGTGGCATTGGTGGCCAATATCTTAGCAAAGACCTCACTGCTCCTGCATCCTATCATGCCAAAGACGACCCAGACCATAGCCAAAGCCCTGGGCTTTGCCATCGACAAGGAGAGTTTCAAAAGATATATTGAGGATTTCTTACTCTTAGCCCCTTTTACCATCGAAAAAGTCCCTCCTCTCTTTCCAAAGATCGAAGAGCCTTTGATGAAAGAGGAGCCAAAAAGCGCTCCAAAGCCCAAAGAGAGCAACACAGAAGGTGTCATCACAATAGAGGACTTCTTCAAGGTCTCCATCAAAGTGGGCACCATCAAAGAGGCCCAAGAAGTGCCCAAAAGCAAAAAACTCCTCAAACTCCAAGTCGATCTGGGCGAGGAACGCCCCCGCCAGATCATCGCCGGGATCAAGGAGTACTACAGCCCCCAAGATCTTGTAGGCCAGCAGGTCTGCGTCGTCGCCAACCTCAAACCGGCCAAACTCATGGGACACCTGAGCGAAGGGATGGTCCTAGCAGCCAAAGATGATGAGGGCCTCACGCTCATCGGTCCAAAAATTCCCAAAAAAGCAGGGACTCCCGTCAAATGAGACTGGACAATCTCCTCCATCTCATAGGAGGAGAGCTCAAAAACAGCCCAGCTATCAAAAGCTTCCAGGGCTTTAGCGCTGATCTGGAGCATCTTAAAAAAGGCGATCTCTATTTCGCCAGGGACCGTACCACCATAGATCAGGCGATCAAAGGCGGAGCCTATGGCATCGTCTATGAGGGCTGGTCGCAGATCAGCGACGAGGAGATCCCCTGGATCAAAGTAGCCAATCTCCATGAAGCCCTTTTGAGACTCAGCCGCTTCTATCTTATCAAAAATAGAGCCCTCATCTACGCTTTAGATCCTCTCACCTTCGATCTAGCCCACACTCTCATAGACCACCCCAAAGCATCCTTTATCAAAGAGGATCTCTTTGAGATCTTAGGGATGCTTGAGGATGTGGAGTTTCTCTTTTTGCATCCGGATCTGGCCCAAAAGCTCTCCTTGGATATCGCTCCCTTGCCAAAGGCTCAGATAGAGCCGGTACAAGAATACCTTTTTGAGTACTCTTTTGTCTATGATGGGCGCTTTTTTGAGCGTGCTAGAATCAGCCCTCTCTTTGCCAAAGAGCTAGAACTAGTGCTTGGGATCATCAAGGAGTGCTCTTTTTATTTCGATCCCCAAAGACTCCACCACTTTTCCCATTTTCATCCCATCTTCGTCGATACCCACTTCCGTCCCAAGGAGTTTGGCAAAAGCGAGAGAGCCTTGATCATCGAGCCAGATCCTGCTCTTTTGGAGAGGGAGCGAAGATTTTTGGAGTCAAAAGCCCCTTGGGCCAAGAAGCTCTATATAGCCAAAAAGAGGCTGGAGGGATTTGAGCCGTTTGAGGAAATAAGAGAAATTTTGTATAATTTACCGTTTCATTATGCTCTGATTGGTGCGGAAAATTTTCAGATCGATCTGCTCAAACCGTTGGAGCAAGAATTCACACTCTTCTAAGGAGAACATTTTTGCAAGACTATTCGTTACGTGACTACATCGAAGACTACTGGGATATCGCCCTGGGAGTCTTGGCGGCGCTGATCGCCTTTTATCTCCACAAACTCCACCTAAGCTATCTTGCCACCTTCGTATCAGCTCTCTCCATCATCGCCCTTTCGGTGACAGTCAGCGAAGTAGCGGAGATCCTAGCAGAGCGCCTGGGAGAGCCTTATGGGAGCTTCGTACTTACCTTTAGCGCAGTAGCGGTGGAGATCATCTTGCTTTTCATGATCCTCACCTCCGGTGGAGAGGGGGCCAGTCAGCAGACACTAGATACGGTCAAAAGCGGTATCATCTCAGCCGTCATCGTGGATATGAATGTCCTTCTGGGACTGGCGGTCTTTGTGGGCGGACTGGCTTTTGCGGAGCAAGAGCACAATGAGGATACCTCAAGCACCTATACCACCATCCTCTTCATCTCCTCCATCGCCCTTTTGGTACCCAGTCTGCTCATCTACTCCCCTGGCGGAGAGCAAAATCTCTTTAAAGCTAGCGTGATCATATCGATCCTGCTCTTTTTGTACTATCTTATCATCTATGTCTTCCAGACTAAGACCCACTCCCATTTTTTCAAATCCACAGCCAGGAGTCGGATCTTGCGCCTCAAAAAGCGCAAGAAGCTGGGAGAGGACGAAGAGCATGATGATGACTATCTGTTTGAAAAGCTCCCAAACTGGGCCAATCTTTTGGTAATCTTTGGGCTTATATTTTTGGTGGGCATCATGGCGGAGATTTTCGCTCATGATTCCAACAGAGTCTTCAAAGATCTTGGCATCACCGCGGGACTAGCAGGTCTTATCATCGCTATCATCAGTGTCTCCCCAGAGCTCATCACCGCCGTCAAAGCTGCCAAGAACGACCAGATCCAGCGTGTCATCAACATCGCTATGGGAGCTAGCACCGTCTCCATTCTCATCACCGTCCCGGTCCTCATGGCGCTGGCCTATCTCAACGGCATCAAGTTTACCCTCGATTTCAACGCCTTGCAAATAGGGGCTCTGCTCCTGACCGTCATCTTGGCATGGAAGACTACTGACAATGGAGAGACCAACTATATCGAAGGGGTTTCTCATCTGATGTTCTTCGCCTGCTTCGCCGTCATCGCAGCCCTCTATTAGCCAAGATTTGCTACAATTGGCAAAAAGGAGGCAGATGAAGCGACGAGCCTTTTTGGGCGCGGCGACGCTGGGAGTGGCCACGCTCCTGGGTGGCTGCAAACGCCAGGAAAAACTCCAAGACTTCTCCATCTCAAAAAAAAGATCCATCGAACTCAAACTAGCCACCAGCTGGCCGGCGGGCTTTCCCATCATGGGCGAAGGGGTGGAAAAATTCGCCAAGAGGGTCCATGAGGCCAGTGGCGGGGAGGTAAAGATCAAGGTCTTTGGCAAAAATCTCCTGGTACCGGCCCTGGGGGTCTTTGATGCGTGCAGCGCTGGACAGATCGATGCTTTCCACTCAGGGCCCTACTACTGGAAGGGCAAAAATCTGGCCTTCAGTCTCTTTGGGGGATTTCCCTTCGGTTTTACCGCCAACGAAATGAACGCCTGGATGGAATTTGGAGGTGGGCTTGAGATCTGGCGAGAGCTCTATGCCAGATACGATCTCTATCCCCTCTTGGGTGGTAATACCGATGTGCAGATGGGTGGATGGTTCAAAAAAGAGATCAAAAGCGTCGAGGATCTCAAAGGGCTCAAGATGCGTATCCCAGGACTTGGCGGTGAGGTGATGGCCCGCCTGGGAGTCAATCCTATTTTGCTGCCAGCCGGAGAGATCTACACAGCCTTGGAGCGTGGCACTATCGACGCCACGGAGTGGGTAGGGCCTGCTTTGGATATCAAGATGGGCTTTTATAAAGTGGCCAGGTACTACTACAGTGGATTTCACGAGCCAGGAAGTGTTTTGGAGCTCACTTTCAATCTCAAGCGCTGGCAAAGCCTCCCAAAAGATATCCAAGCCCTCATCCAATCTTGCGCCAGGGAGCTCAACGCCTTGATGGTCTACGATTTCCAGGACAAAAACGCCAAAGCCCTCACAAAGCTTAGAAAGCTGGGCGTAGAGCTCAAAACCTGGCCCCAGGATGTGGTAGAAGCAGCCAAAAAGGCGCTCTTTGAGGTGATCGAGGAGCAGAGTCGCCAAAGTGCGGATTTCAAAAGGGTATGGGAGCTTATCGAACCCTACTGGATCCAAAACAGAGCCTGGACCAGTCTGGGACTCAAAAACTATCTCAAGATGAGGGATGGATCATGACACACAAAAAGATAGGCTTTTGGGAGGCCTACTCCATAGGGGTGGGCGGTATGATCGGAGGGGGGATCTTTGCGGTCTTGGGGCTGACGATCCTGCTAGCCAAAGGAGCGGCTCCATTGGCTTTCTTGTTTGCGGGATTTATCGCGCTTCTTACCTCCTACTCCTACGCCAAGCTCTCTGTCCGCTATCCCAGCGAAGGGGGTACGGTGGAGTTCTTGGTCCAGGGACTGGGGAACAATCTGCTTAGCGCCTATCTCAACACCCTCTTGCTCGCTAGCTACATCATCATGCTAGCACTCTACTCCTACGCCTTTGGCAGCTATGCCAACGCCCTGCTCTTTGGTCATGAGATCGCTTTGTACAAAAAGATCTTCAGCGCTGCGGTGATACTCTTTTTTACCTTTCTCAATTTCCTAGGAGCCTATATCAGTGGCAAGAGCGAAGATATCATGGTCTTTTTGAAAGTGGCCATACTCCTCCTTTTTAGTGTACTTGGGCTCTTTACGGGAGATTTCTCCAGGCTCTCTCCAGAGCATTATGAGAGCATCATCAAAATCATGACAGGCGGTCTTATTATCTTCTTGGCCTATGAGGGATTTGAGCTCATCGCCAATACCGCGGCCGATATCGAAGATCCGGAAAAAAACCTCCCCAAAGCCTACTACGCAGCAGTACTGACCACCATCTTCATCTATGTCCTAGTCGCCATCGTAGCCGTGGCCAATCTCACCTATGAAGAGGTACAAAAGTACAGCGATTTCGCTTTGGCGGTAGCGGCAAAGCCCTTTTTGGGGGATTTTGGCTTCACCCTCATCGGCATCGCCGCCCTCCTCTCCACATCCTCAGCCATCAACGCCACGCTCTATGGGGGTGCTAGGGTTAGCTACCTCATCGCCAAGACAGGAGGTCTGCCAAAGGAGCTCACCAAAAAGGTATGGAAAGGAGGCACGGAAGGGCTTTTGATCTTGGCCCTCCTCTCCATACTCTTTGCTATCAGCTTCAATATCGAAAACATCTCCATAGCCGGGAGTCTTGGCTTTCTTATTATCTTCGCAGCGGTAAACTGGGTCAACTTCAGGCTCTATGAGGAGACAAGATCCAATCGCTGGATCTCTTTGGCAGCCTTCGTGCTCTGTCTCATCTCCATCGCAGTGCTCATAGGCTACAACTACCAGCACCACCCTAACAATCTCAAATCCTCCGCCATCGTCTTGGTAGCCACTTTCATTTTCGAGCTCTTCTACCGCACCTTCACACAGATTCGACTCAGAAGCTACATCGATCCCAAGTTAGAGATCAAGGAGCGCTTCTTACAAAACTCCATGAGCTATCTCATCCCGGTCTTGAAGTTTTTGAAAAATAGATTTGGAGATATCAAAGTCCACGAAGAGGAGAGTAGAGGCAAACTCAAGCTCCATATCCTCACCAAAGCCGATCCCAAAAAGGTGCGCAAGGAGTTCTTCTCTCACCTCAACAAGATCCTCCATCACAAAGCGGAGAGGTTCGTGGAGCTCCATATCACCGACAACGCCCAAAAAATCCCTCCAAAAGCGGTCAGGATCTTTTGAGCCGATAGGGGATCTTGTCCTCTAGCTGGGCCTTTTCGAATCCTTTGAGTCGGAGTCGGCAGCTATCGCAGACCCCGCAAGCCTCCTCCTCTTCTTTGTAGCAGCTCCAGGTCAGCTCCAAAGGGACTCCAAGCTCATGGCCTACCCTGACAATATCCTCCTTTTTGAGATGAATGAGCGGGGTGCGGATCTGAAGGTGGGTCGTAGGCTTCGTGCCAGCTTCGATAGCAGCCTCCATCTTTTTGATAAAATCCTCACGACAGTCTGGATATCCGCTGCTATCTTCTTCCACCACACCGATAAAGATCGCTTCTGCCCCCTCCTTCTCCCCGATCGCCGCGGCAATGCTCAAAAATATGCCGTTGCGAAAAGGGACATAGGTAACAGGAATGCCTGGCTTGATTCCATCGGTGGGAACCTCTATGGAGCTATCTATCAGAGCCGACGCGCCTATCTGGGGGAAAAAGGGCAGATCGATCTCATAGATCTGCGCCCCCAGTACATTGGCGATATCACGAAACGCCCTTAGCTCTCTGGTCTCCGTGCGCTGGCCATAGTTGAAATGGACAGCTATGATATCATACCCCTCCCTTTTGGCTATAAAGGCTGCGACGGCACTATCCATACCGCCACTGAGTATACAGACAGCTCTTTTCATGACCCCTCTTTTTTAGACATATTTTATCAAAGTGCGCCTTTTTGCTACAATAGCAACAAAAAAAGAGGAGCCATGCTAGAGATCGACAATCGCACCGATTTTGCCTTCGATGTCTCCTTTTTGGAGCAAATAGCCCAGGATCTGAGCCCAAAAGCCCTTGAGCTCATCATCGTCGACGACCAAGAGATCGCCAAACTCAACAAGCTCCACAGAGGTATCGACAAGCCCACCGATGTGCTAAGCTTTCCGCTAGAGCCATCACCTGGAGCCATGCTAGGGAGCATCGTCATCTCCTCCCAAAGGGCCCAGCAGCTAGCCAAGGAACTTGGCCACTCCCCCCAAGAGGAGCTAGCGCTCCTTTTCATCCATGGATTACTCCACCTCCTTGGCTATGACCATGAGCGTGATCAGGGACAGATGCGACAAAAGGAAGAGGAGCTCATCCGACGCTACAATCTCCCCCCAAGCCTCATCGTAAGGAACGAATAATGGACTATATCATCTTCATCCTCTCCATGGCAGCCCTTATCAAAGGGGCCGATCTGATTATCAAGGAAGCGGAGAAGATCGCTCTTCACTATGGCATCAGCGAATTTGTCATCGGCGCTACCCTCATAGCCCTGGGTACCAGTTTGCCGGAAATGGCCGCAAGCATAGCGGCCAGTATCGACCACAAAAGCGATCTGGCCGTCTCCAACGTCATAGGCAGCGTCGTACTCAACATCACCTTGGTTTTGGGATTGGTCTTTTTACTGGCAAAAGATATCCATCCAAGAAGAGATATTTTCGGTCAAGATAGTGCATGGGCTCTCTTTCCTATTTTTATCTTCTTGCTTGTCGCATATGATGGTACGATCACCAGGGCCGAAGGAGCACTTTTTTTACTCCTTATGGTCGGTTATCTGCTCTTTTTGGCCCATGAGCCCACCATCGTCGCAGGGGAAGTAGATGAAGAGCTCCTGCAAGAGAAGTTCGACTGGCTTCCCACGATCCTCATGCTCATAGTCGGATTTGTCATGGTGGTCTATGGAGCAGATTTCGCCGTGGAGAGCGCTAGCAATATCGCAAGGGCTCTAGGAGTGAGCGAATGGGTCATAGGACTCTTTTTGGTAGCGTTTGGTACCAGTTTGCCAGAGCTAGTCGTCAGCGTCGTAGCCGCGCTTAACAAAAAGGCTGACATGAGCATAGGCAATATCATCGGCTCCAATGTGGCCAATTTTAGCGTCGTCTTGGGATCGGCCTCCTTGGTCCATCCCCTCAAGGTCGATATCATCGCCTATGGCTTCGATATCGCCACAGCTTTGATCGCCTCGATGATGCTTGTCTTCATCACCGCAAACAGACTCTACAACAAATCCGCCGGTATCGCCTTGCTGGTGACACTGGCTATTTTTTCTTTACATCATGTTCATTGAAGTAGCCAAGCTCTATCATCTTGTCGTAGATCTTGGAGACGATTGGACCAGCTGCGCTCCCTCCATGGCCCCCATGTTCCACCAAGACAGTGACAATATATTTGGGATCGTGATAGGGGGCGTAGGTGGTCAGCCAGGCATGGGATCTGGTATAGTAGGCTAGATCCTCCTCCCTCATCCGCTTCTTCTCATCCTGGGGGATCCCAATAATCTGAGCGGTCCCTGTCTTGCCAGCTACTACCACACCACAATCTAGATGCCTGGTCGCCGTCCCTTTTGGGTGGTTGCAGACCTCATACATACCCTTTTGGATATAAGGCAGCGCTCGCTTTTGGATAGGTGTGAGGACATCCATGAACTGAGGTTGATAGTCCTTGTCTATGAAACTCTTGGCAAAATGGGGTCTAGGAAGTTTGCCCGTAGCCATAAGAGCCGTATATCTTGCGATCTGGACAGGAGTGACCAGATCGTAGCCCTGGCCTATGGAGGAGACGACGGTCTCTCCTTTGTACCAGGGGGTCTTATATTTTCTCATCTTCCACTCTTTGTCGGGAATGACACCGATAAATTCATTTGGCAGATCGATCCCACTTTTTTGAGCGAAGCCTTGACGGCGCAGATCCTTGGCGATCTTATCGATGCCAACACGCAGACTCCCCTCATAGAAATAGACATCGCAGCTCTCTCTCAAAGCCTCAATCAAGCGCACCTCACCATGACCAGTGATCTTCCAGCAGCGAAACTTTCGTCTGCCAAGCTCTATGGCTCCATTGCAGTAAAAGGGGGTATACGGAGTGAGTCTTTTCGTATCCAAAAAGGAGAGTGCCACACCCATCTTGATGGTCGATCCAGGAGGATAGAGGCCATTGACCAGCTTGTTGGTAAAGGGATGGTCAAGATTGGTGATGAGCTCTTGCCATCGCTTTTTGCTAATACCAGAGACAAACATATTCAGATCATACTCCGGAAAACTCCCGGCAGCCAAAATCTCCCCGTCGGTACGCATCACGATGGCCACTCCCGCTTTGCCCTCAAACAGGGTCTGGATATAGTGCTGAAGCTTGATGTCCAAAGAGAGGGTGAGGTGTCTGTTTTGGATGGGATCTTTTTGCTCCAAGATCCCCAGCTCCTCATTAAAAGCGGTCACTTTGATCTTCTTATAGCCAAGTTCACCTTGGAGATAGTCGTTGTAGTACTTCTCTATGCCGCTCTTCCCCACGATCCCGGTCACCTTCGCCACAGGATCAAAAGCCTCCTTCTGGCTTGTCTTTGAGACATAGCCAAGGACATGCGAAGCGACACTCTCAAAGGGATAGAAGCGCTTAAAAGCGGGCTCGATCTTGATATTCTCATCAAGTGTGAGCTCCGTAAAAAAAGGCAAAAGCCGCTCGTAACGCAAGAAGCGAACCACTTCGATATAGTCGTGATTGTAGGGGGAGTCTTGTTTGATATAGCGTCTTTTGAGTCTTTCAAAATCAAGATCTCTAAATTTTTGGCTCAAGGAGCGCAAGACCTCCTCTAGCTTCGTATCCCTTCTAAGATGGGGGGCTATCTTGATCTTGAAGCCAATATTGTTTACTGCCAGAGGAATGCCGTTGCGATCGTAGATCTCCCCTCTGATCGGGACGATCCACTCCTTTTTGATCATATTCTGTTTCGCCAGGGCCTCATAGTAGTTGCCAGACTTGATAGAGATGAAGTAGACCCGTATCAGCAGCGCCGCCCATACGACAAAAAAGAGAAAAAACAAAAACCTAATCCGCATACAACCCCACCACGATCAGATCCAGTACCAAATAAAGCCCCACAAGGGAGTAGGAGATATGAAACTGACGCATAAAAAGCGTCGAATCGATCCAAAAGCCTACCATCAATATCCCATAAAAGATCACCACGCCAAAATACTTCAAGCAGCTCTTGCAAGCCAGCACTCTGGCGATCAGATCCAAAGCCTTGAGAGTGATAAAAAGGGCGATAAAAAGCAAAAAGAGATCGATGGAGTGATCGATCTGATAGAGACAAAGATAGACCAGCCAGATCCATCTGCTCCATCCCCTGCCTCTATACAGCCCCCACACCGCCAGACCAAATAGGGGTGGTAGCCACGCTATTTTGGTCGTCAGAGGCTCGTAGAGTATCAGCCCAACAAGCAGCAGCCCCTTTAGGAGATGGTTTTCATCATAGCCACTTCGTTGCATACGGGAAAATGGATACATTTGATACAATCTTGCCAGATCTTGTGCTCCGGAATCTTCTCTTTTTCTATCTCCTCAAATCCTAGCTTTTGAAAAAACTCTTTTGAATAGGTCAAGGAGAGCACCTCTTTGACCCCTAGCTCCCTGGCCTCCTCCAAAGCTCTCCTCACCAGTTCTTTGCCAATACCAAGACCCCTGAAACGATCCTGGACGATGAGACTGCGAATCTCCGCTAGTGTCTGGCTGTGAATATGCAAAGCCACATAACCAGCCAGCTCCCCATCGACCAGAGCCAGGGTGTAGGATCGGATATTGGTTGCGATCTCATCGTCGCTTCTAGGGAGTATAATGCCGTTTTTGACATACTCTTGGACAATGGATTGCATGCTAGGAATATCAGTGAGCTTGGGCTTGGTCAAATATATCTTTTCCAAAGAGATACTCCAATATCTTTCTTCGCAGCGTCTCTATTCCCCTTTTGTTCAGGCTTGAGACCAGCAAGGCATCGGGATCGATCTTTTTGATCTTGGCCAGATCCTTTTGTTTGAGCTTGTCCGCCTTGGTATAGACAGGGATGATGATCTGGTCCTTCTTCTTGATACTCTCCAAAAACTCCCTGGTATTCGTATCGATCTGGAGGCCAGGATGCCTTGCATCGATGAGATGGACGAAGATTCGCACGGAGTCCCTATTGGCCAGGAAGTGGGTCAGGCTCCTTTGCCACTCATTTTTGAGACTCTTACTGGTCTTGGCATATCCATATCCTGGCAGATCCACAAAACGCAGAGGAAATCTTTGATCTGCCACTTTGTAGGTGATATCAAAGAAGTTGATCAGCTTGGTCTTGCCAGGAGTCGCCGAGCTCTTCGCCAACCCCTTGCGATCCACCAAGGCATTGAGCAAAGAGCTCTTGCCTACATTGCTTCGACCAATAAAGGCCACCTCGCTCATACTTGGAGGTGGAGCCTCCTTGATCGATGGAGCCGACGTGACAAATTTCGCTTCTACAGGACGTATCATTCTTCCACCGTAAAGATCATTTTCACAGGTTTTTTCTCTTTGCCCTTGACAGTGAGTTTGGAGTTTTTAAGATCGAGATAGACCTCTTCGGCGAAGAGGACCTTCTTGCCCGGATTTTGGACCACTTTCACATCTCCCAGCAAGATATAACTCCTCTTTTTAGGATAGTAGATCACTTTTTGGGCTTTGCCCTCAAAGCTCTTTTGACCATCTTTGATGAAAAAGCGCACATCCCCTATCGCCTCGATCTTGATCGGTTTTTTTCTTTTGTCGAAATAGATGAGGACCTTGTGGGCATGGAGCCGCTCACTTGGGGTCTTGAAAGTGACATTGCCGATAAATTTGGAGAGCAGCTCCTTTTGGGAGGCCTCGAAACTATCTGAGGTGATCTCGACTTGCTTCGCCATCGCCAAACATGCCACGATCACTAAAACCAGGGCTTTTTTCATATCTCCACTTTCGCTTGGATTTTATAGGCCTTGATCTTGCGCTCCTTGAGATAGACCACCCCTCTTTTTCCTTTGGCCCATAGCCTCTGGGATCGAAACTCAAAAGGAGATAGGATCTGGATTATACCACCTTTTAGGTAATAACGGGCTTTGTCGCATAAGAGCGTATACTCTTTTGAGCGCAAGGAGATATCTTGGCTCAACTCCAGCACATCATCAGTATAGTTCGCCTCATCGGCTTGGAGTGTGAGATCATCTTTGTAGAGGGTGATGTCGCTTAGAAGCAGCCGATCCCCCAGGGCCTTGGCGCTCAAGCCTTGAAGAGCAAGCTCTCTTCCTCTAGGGGTGAGCGCGACAAAAGAGAATCTCTCAAACTTAATCCACGCATCGCTCACTTTGTGAGGCGCCACCTCCACCGGCTTGAAAAAGAGTGTCCAAAGTCCGATAAAAATGGCCAGCAAGGCAAAAAAGAGCCGAAATCTCACCCATCCATCCAATATCGCAGATATCTCTCATACAGCCCCTGCTCTTGGAGCAGCAGCTCGATCATCTCCCGCACGGCCCCTTTTCCACCACCTCTTTGGAGCCTGTGATCGACGATCTCCAAGATCTGGGCCGCCGCATCTGCCGGGGCGAAGGAGCGGCCCACTCGTCGCAAGAGACGATAATCATTGAGATCATCTCCAATAGCAGCCATCCTCTCAAAAGGCACAGCACTTCTTTGGCTCAGATCCTCCAAAGCCTCCTCTTTTCTTTTGACCCCTTGGTAGAGATATTCGATCCCCAGTTCCTTGGCTCTGTATGCTACGATGGCGCTTTGGCGCCCTGTGATGATGGCGCATCGCTTTCCCAGTCTCATCCACTGCACAATCGCAAACCCATCCTTGACATTGAAGTTTTTGAGCTCATCACCACCGTTGGTATAGATAATAGAGCCATCGGTCATGCACCCATCCACATCAAGGACCAAAAGATCGATCATAATACCCCTTTGGTACTTGGGACTCCAGCTCTTTTATCCTCTTTGAGCGCACGTCTCAAAGCCACCGCCAGAGCCTTAAAAGCCCCCTCAGCGATATGGTGGCGATTTTTGCCCCGAAGCTGGACGATATGGCAGGTGATGCGTGCGTTGAAGACAAAAGCACGGAAAAACTCCTCCACAAGCTCCCCATCAAACTGCCCTATCTTATCTGCAAGATGGAGCTCATAGACCAAAAAGGGTCGATTGGACAGATCCAGTGCACAGCTTATGGCAGCCTCATCCATCACGACCACACTATCACCAAAGCGCTCTTTGCGCACAGGGGGAAAGGCCTCCTTGAAAAAGGCCTCTCCTAAGACGATCCCCACATCTTCGACACTGTGGTGGAAGTCTACATGCAGATCCCCTTTGCACTTCACCTCCAGATCAAATCTGGCATGCTTGGCTAGAGAGTGGAGCATATGATCAAAAAAGCCTATGCCCGTATCGATCTTGGCCTCTCCCGATCCTTGGATATGGAGCGTAAGCTCAATAGAGGTCTCCTTGGTCCTTCGTTCTATCTTAGTCATCGCTGTTCCTTATGATAAAAGCTCCGGGATATCGCCCCTGCTGGATGAAGTCTCTTGCCTCAGCTTCACTGCCAAATCCTACGAGCCAGACCCTATAAAGAGGCTCGCCATCGACTCTATACTCCTTGATCACGGCCCTGTATCGTCCATCGACGGAGGCGTTTTTTTCCTGGGTGATCTTCGCTCCCTGGAACCTGCGAAAGGATCCGATCTGTACGGCATAATCAGTGAGGATCACCTCCTTTTTTTGCCGGGATGAGTCAATAACACTATCAAATCCAAGCACCTCAAGCTCCACAGGAGCCGTCCCCGCGCCCACCAGACCTATGCGCTTCGCAGCAGCGTAGCTCAGATCGATGATCCGTCCTGCCACAAAGGGACCCCGATCATTGATACGGACCACTACGCTTTTGCCGTTTCTCAAGTTCGTCACTTTGACCATGGTATTCATGGGCAAAGTCTTGTGCGCCGCGGTAAGATCGTACATGTCGTAGATCTCGCCGTTGCTGGTCCGCTTGCCGTGAAAATCCTCTCCATACCAGCTAGCAATCCCCCGGTATCGCTCTCCTACTTCCACGACCGTAGGATAGTAGGTGATTCCATCGACCTTATAAGGGCGCATGGTGGCCTTGTGGATCGAGGCGGAGCTCTTGGGTGTGCCGTAGGTGGGCTCATGGGGAGCGTAGACGCTCTGCTTGGAGCTACATCCCCCTGCGATCAAAGCCGCAATACCAAACAGTATCAATCTAATTCTAATAGAGTATGACAAGCTCTTCTCCTGCTTTTATGAAGTTGCTCTTTTTATCGTTCCACGCCTTGAGCTTTTTAGGATCGACACCAAAACGCTTGGCGATCTTGATGATGGTATCTCCTGGTCGCACCTTATAGATCCTCTTGCGCTTTTTGGCCACTGGCAGTATCAGCTTTTGGCCAGGGCGTAGGAGATTGGAGCGCAGATGGTTGAATTTTTTGATCGAAGAGACCCTGAGGCGAAACTTTTTGGCGATGGCGTAGAGGCTATCACCTTTTTTGACTTTGTAGACCACGAAGTTTCTGTAGCTGTTGGAGGGCTTGTAGTTGGCTACGAACTCTTTGTATTTGAGCTTGGGAATATAGATGGTGTAGCGTTTAACATCTGGCGGGGTAAACCCTCTTTTGATGTGGGGATTGAGCTGACGCAAGAAACTGGAGCGCAGCTTGATCCGCTCCGCCACATAGTCCAAAAGCTCAGCCCCTTTGACCTTGACAGGCAAGATATCGTACTCCTCTCCTCTGGTGAGGATATAGGCTAGCTCACTGCTGACCCTGTAACGCTTGTCATTGGAGATGAGGGCCAGCATCACGATCTTGGCCAGATACTTCCTGCTCTCCTTTGGAAGATATTTCTTTTTTGGATCCAAAAGCACCATCACATCATCAGTGCCAGCACGCTTGATGGCCCTTTGAAGAGTCCCCTCCCCGGCATTGTAGGCAAGAGCTGCTAGATACCATTTGCCAAACATTTTGTGAAGTCTCTTAAGATACTTGATCGCGGCGTTGGTGGCTTTGTACGGGTCTTTGCGCTCGTCTACATACTCATCGACCCTCAGCCCATATTTCCTGGCCGTCGGGGCCAAAAACTGCCAGATCCCCACAGCCTGCTTGCCGCTTTTGGCATGGGAGATGAAGTTGGACTCCGCCATGGCCAAAAAGAGAAAGACATCGGGGACATT
>PUXX01000091.1 GCA_009659895.1 Campylobacterota bacterium | reverse complement strand
AGCAGCGTCGATTTCGAGCTTTTTGTCTGGATTCGAGGCAAGGAGATCCTCTACCCCAAACGCACTATCTCAAGATTTTTGGAGCTCATCTACAAAACCCTCTACAAAGAAGGGATCGAGATTCCGTTTCCTCAAAGAGATATTCATATTCGATCCATCGACAAGGAGATTCCCATAGTCCTTAAGTAAAAATTTCCTATAATGTCACAAAAAGGAAAGATCCAAGTGCGAATCTACTACCTTTTTGAAGAGGCCGCCGACAACGACATAGCCCAAGCTATCAAGGATAAGCTGGGGAAAGCGCCTCTAAAAAGAGAGTTTAGAAAAAACTTCACCGATTTTGAAGAAGAGTCGCTCTTGATCGTCGATGCGGCGGACGACTCCCTGGCCCAGTGGCTCTATGCCATGAGGAACAAAAAAGCAACAATCCTGCTGCTGCCAAATCCATACAACCCCCTAGCCCAAGCCCACTACGCCATTCCCAAAGATCCCCTCAAAGCCCTGGAGTTTTTAGAAAAAGCCCATGTGTGCGATCATATCATCGCCGTCAATGACGAAGTCTTGCTGGAGCGTCTTATCCTAGGAGATGCCTCATGGCTTGAGGGTACCGATCGATGGCGTATAACCTTTTCGATGATCAAAAACCTCTTCCGTCTTAGGCTCTTTCCCATCACCATCAAGACAGTCCAAAAGGAGATCAAAACGGCTGCTTTTGTGATAGAGGCTGGTGATGAGGCCGTGATGCATCGAGCCCATCCAAACTATCTCAAGGACTCCCCCAATCTTTGCGAAAGGGTTACGTTGCTTCTCTATGCCCCTCAAAGTATCCTTCAGGCTCTTAAAATGCGCTTTGGGAAGTCTCAGGGAGTGCCCAAAGGGGTGGGAGTGATCAAGACAAAGAGTCTCACACTCCAAAGTCCCTCAGATCTGAGTCTTGCCTATAACGGCAAGAAGAGCCTGGGGCGTGATCTTCAGATCCATCGTCTCTCTACAAGATACGATCTGCTCACTGGCTGGAGAGAGTGCCATAGCGCCGAGCTCAGGGAGAGTCTGCGAATAGAAAATCTCCCAGACGAAGAGATGGCTCAGTTTTTTGCCAAACGCCCTCTTCCGCTCTTTCCTGTCGCTTCTGAGGAGGCTTTTGCGGAGCTCTTCACCAAGATCCGCTCAAGCGCAAAACTTACTCCGACGTATCTGTTTTTATTTGTCATCAGTGTGCTTATGGCTACTGTCGGCCTCTTTCAAGACTCTGCCCCCACAATTATTGGAGCGATGATCCTAGCTCCTCTCATGGGTCCCGTCGTCGCCTTTGCCATGGGAGTGGTGCGCTTTGATAGCCAGATCCTAAAAAATTCCCTCAGGACCATTCTCTTCTCATTAGGACTTGGCCTCACACTCTCAGCCCTTTTGGCTATCTTGCTTCCCTTCTCCCATGAGACCCAGCAGATGAGCATCCGCACCCATCCCACGCTCCTAGATCTTGCCGTCGCCATCCTCTCAGGATTTGCAGCAGCCTACGGATACGCCAATACCAAAGTGGGTGAGAGTCTGGCGGGTGTCGCCATCGCCGTAGCGTTGGTACCGCCTCTTTGTGTCGCCGGGATCGGGCTTGGCTGGAGTGAATGGGCGATGTTTTACAACGCGCTCCTTTTGGTGCTGGCCAACATCATAGGGATCATCTTCGCCGCTGGCGTGATGTTCTATATCTTGGGCTTTGCGTCCAAGCGCTACGTAGCGGCGGCCTTTTTCCTCAAGATCGCCCTCTTGCTCTCCATCGCCTTTCCTTTGGTGGTATCGACCAAAAGCATGATCGAAGATGAGCGCATCTACGCCACGCTTCGCTCTCGCCTCACTCCTCAAAGCTTCGAGATAGAAAAGATCACCCACCACGATGGCAAGACCTTCGTCTATGTGATGGTGGATGCGGACGAACTGCCCAAGCTTCAAGGCATCGGGGGAGAAAAGGTAGTCTTCGTGGTCACGCCCAGACGAAGGATCGAATGAGGCACAAGCCTCAAAGATCTCTTTCGATCTCTTTTTTGAAGGTGTTGAAGTAGATATCTTGAAGCTTGCTCATAGGCATCTCGATCTCGCAGAGCTTGAAGGTATCGCTGCCGATGGTGCCCAAAGGGATGGCGTGGATACCGAACTCATTGGCGAGCTCTTCCAGGGCGTGCATGTTCTTAGGCTCGATCTCTACTAAAGCGCGGCTAAAGGTTTCGCTAAAGATCTCCCTGCTATCTTCGAAGCAGAAATTGCCCAAAAATCCTTTGCCACTCACCGCCGCCATCTTGGCCAGCGCGATGGCGATCCCCCCTACGCCCACATCTTTGGCGGCTTTGAGAAGCCCTCGTCTGTTGGCCTCGATGACGAAGTTCCAGAGTTTTAGCTCTTTATCATAGTCGATCTTGGGCAACTCTCCCGCAACTTTGCCAAAAAGCTCTTTGAGATAGAGGCTTCCGCCAAACTCCTTTTGGGTATCGCCTACGATATAGACTACGTCGTGTTCTTCTTGGAAGATGGATGGAAGCACTTTTTCGGCGTCGTCGTTGAGCCCGACCATAGCGATGGTGGGCGTGGGGTAGACGCTCTTGCCATTCGTTTCGTTATAGAGGCTCACGTTCCCGCTTACAACTGGGGTGTTGAGAGCTTTGCAGGCCTCTTTGATGCCCTCGGTTCCTTGAGCAAACTGCCACATCACTTCTGGGTTTTCTGGGTTGCCGTAGTTGAGGCAGTCGGTGATGGCCAAAGGCTTGGCCCCGCTCATCGCCACGTTTCGCCCGGCAGCCATCACAGCCGCCGCCGCTCCTCCTTTTGGATCGATGTAGCAGTACCTGGGATTGCACTTGCTACTCATGGCCAAAGCTTTGCCGTTTTCTTTGACGCGAATGACGCTGGCATCCAGTGTGCCCGGATGTTTGATCGTATTGGTCTGCACCATGCTGTCATACTGCTCATAGACCCATGCCTTGTCCACCACCTCAAGAGAGCCAAGAAGCTTCTCAAAAGCCTCCTGGTTGTCCACGTGAGGGACGGTATCGATAGATGTCTCTTTGATATATTCGAGGTATTCGGGCTTTTTGGTGGGGCGATCGAGGACCGGAGCCTCTTCGCTCACGGGAGCTACCGGAATGTCGGCCACTTTCTCTCCATGCCAAAAGAGCTCCATGCGTCCGGTGTCGGTCACTTCGCCAATGATCTCGGCGTCGAGATCCCACTTGCGAAAGATCTCCAATACCTTCTCTTCCGTTCCCTTCTTGGCACATATGAGCATCCGCTCTTGGGATTCGGAGAGCATGAGCTCATAGGGTGTCATCCCCTCTTCTCGCATAGGCACCTTGTCCAGATACATCCGCATACCGCTCCCGGCACGCCCCGCCATCTCGAAGCTGCTCGATGTCAGCCCCGCTGCTCCCATATCTTGGATACCGACTACGTAGTCGGTCTTGAAAAGCTCCATACAGGCTTCAAGCAAAAGCTTTTCGGTGAAGGGATCGCCTACTTGGACGGTGGGGCGAAGCTTCTTGGACTCTTCGGTGAAGCTATCACTACTCATCACCGCTCCGCCAAGCCCATCACGCCCCGTCTTGGAGCCAACATAAATGACCGGATTGCCCACGCCTTCGGCTCTGCCGTAGAAGATCTCGTCCGCTTTACAGATACCGAGGCTAAAGGCATTGACGAGGATATTGCCGTT
>PUXX01000083.1 GCA_009659895.1 Campylobacterota bacterium | reverse complement strand
AAGGCTACAACGCCAAGGGGCTCCACGGCGATATGCAGCAGCGCCAACGAGAAGAGACGATTCGAGCCTTCAAAAAGGGCTCGTGCGATATCCTCATCGCCACCGACGTAGCGGCACGAGGGCTCGACATCAGCGACGTCACTCATGTCTTCAACTACCATATCCCTTTCGATCCCGAAAGCTATGTCCACCGCATCGGACGAACGGGCAGAGCCGGACGAGAGGGAGAGGCGATTAGCATCGTCACGCCCCATGAGTTCAAACAGCTCCTCCGTATCCAAAAAGCGGTGGGCAGCAGCCTTATCAACAAAGAGATCCCGACTTCAAGCGAGGTCAAAGCCCAAAAGCAGCGCACTTTGCTCGAGACCATTCTCTCTCAAGAGGTGACCACCGAAGCCATCGAGCTTGTCAATCTCCTCGAAGGCGAAGCCGATCTCTCCACCGCAGCTTTGAAACTGGCCTCTATGGTCATCAAAAACGACGAGCTTAGCGGAAGCGAGCGCATCGGCAAGAGCCTCAAAGAGATAGAAAAGCTCCTTGAGCAGACCAAAAGGGAGCTCTCCCGCCCAAGCAGAGGCAGAAACGATCGCAACTTCAGAGGCCGAGGCCGCGGCGGTCACAACAGACGCAGACGCTAAGGGCGTCTGTATGCTATAATCTACCAAACTCCTATGAAGGATGGACATGGTAGAGATACGCGATCCAAAAACCGATATCCCCAAGATCATCGAAGAGGTCAAAGCGGCGAAAATCGCCAAGATTCAAGAGCTCTTGGCCCAGATCGATAGGCTCAAATCCCGGATCGAAGCCCAAAAAGAGGAGCTTCGAGAGGAGCTTCTCGAAACCTTCGAAGAGATCGAAAAAGCTATCCAAAACCTCCCCGATAAAGAGGAAGCTCAAAGAATTTTGGACGAGTACAAGCTCAGCTCTTTGGAATTTTTAGGC
Source organism: Campylobacterota bacterium (assembly GCA_009659895.1). Lineage (GTDB taxonomy): Bacteria > Campylobacterota > Campylobacteria > Campylobacterales > Nitratiruptoraceae > Nitratiruptor. Next base: position 2,768 of record PUXX01000083.1, on the reverse strand, counting down.
ATCTTGGCCGAGACAACCGAAGCGGCCCTCATCAACGCTTTGGAGCGGGCGGAGAATATCAAAGAGACCGTATCGGAGATAACCAAAGACCTCACCTACCAAAACATCGATATCCAAGTCGATCCGCGCCATATCAAGGATGTGAGCAAAACGATCCTCCAAGTCGCCTCCAACTTGGCCGCCGCCAGTGTCAACTACGCCGACGAGATTTTGGAAGGGGCGATCGTTGGCGTCAAGCAAGGGATCAAAAAGAGCATCCAAAAATTTAGCGACACCATCGAGTTCACCCCCGAAGAGGCGCGGACCCTCATCGTCCAAAACTACGAAGATATCATCCAAAACCTCCCCCATATCGACGAAATCTATCTCCAAACCATCGAAGAGGTAGCCGCCGCAAGCGAACCCGGTATCAAAGAGCGGATGGCGGCGATAGCAAAAAACAGCGAAAATCTCTTCGAAAAACTCAAAAACGAAGCGGAACTGACGGTCATGGCGATGAAGCGCAAGTTCGAAGATCTCATCAAGGACAAAGCCGCCCTCTCCATCAACACCGAAGAGGCCAAAAAACTTGGGCTTCGCGCCTTCAGCAAGGCCAAAGAGACCTTGGAAAACGCTATCAAAGGAGCAAAAGATGCGATTGGCAAATAAGATTATCCTACTCCTTCTCCCCGCGTGGCTCTTCGCCCAGCAACCAGACGTAGAGATCCAAAAAGCACTGGAACAATTTATTTTGCTTTTCGAAAAAGCAAGTGAAGCGGCCAAAGATCTCTCTCAGACCGATCAGCAAGTGATCCCGGAGGAGAAATCGACCTTCACCCTCTACTACAAACGTGTCGAAAATCGAGCCTCGGTAGAAAAACGTAGCGACGCTTTGATAAAAGCCCAAATCTCCTATAAATTTTTTACCGACAAGGAGATCCCGGCTTCTACGATCATGATCATCGTGCGCAACGGATCGGTGGAGCTCTACGGCAAAACGCTCTCCAAAGAAGCGGCCCAAAAGGCTATCGATCAAGCCCTCAAAGTCCGAGGGGTCAAAGAGGTCACAAGCTACCTCATCGTCAAAGAGCCGGCAAAAATCAGCCTCTAAGCTACTAAAGTGGCTTAAAAATTTTGGCCAAAACGCTACAATCTCCATTAAAAAAGGAGATTGTAGATGGATCCAAAAGAGGTCTTGCTACTCAATACGCTGGTCTTCGAGACGCTGGGAAACCCGGAAAAAGAGCGCGAGTTCAAGCTCAAAGCTCTCAAAAAGTGGGGATTTGATCTTATCTTTGGCAAACGAGACGGGGAGGAGACCTACTTTGCCGCAAGCGGTAAAAGCGAGGGGGGTACATTCGAGAGCGACGGAGAACGGTACGAAGTGACCCAGATCCTCAAAGAGCTTCCCAAAAATACAAAAGTTTTCGCCCATATCGAGATGATCGAAGGCCAAGCCTATCTCTTCGTAGATCTGCGAGAAGATGAAAAAAATACCCCTATCTTGCAGCTGCCTGCCGGAGAGATACTCCTCGCCTTTTTGAAAAAGCACAAATTCGCCAAACTCATCGACGCCCTCAAAAACCTGGGCAGCGCCGCGAGTCTCGTCAAGCACCACGGCGAAGAGGGTAAGCCTCTGCCTTTCAATGAACTGCCTCCGGTACCCAGAAGATTTCTAAGAGAGGCGAAAAAGATCGAAAAGGAGATGGGATTTGGGCGCATCGCCTTGGCCTATTTTGGAGAGAACAAAGACGGCAAAGCCAGATACTGGATGCAGTGGCTCGTGCCTACCATCGCACTTTTTGACGAGCATATCTCCCAAAGAATCGACAAAACCCTGGCGGAGTTCGTCTGATGCTTCTTGCGTGGAACGCCGTAGCCTACGAAAAGAGGGAGTTTTTGCGTGACGAGAAGGGAGCCTACATCCCAAGAAACGAGGTTTTAGAAGCTATCCAGAGCGCTTTGGTCTTCTACCTCATCAAAAAAGACAAAGCCCTCGAAAACAGCATCAAACGGCTCATCCTCTCCATCGACACCAAGCCAAAGCTCAAAACCCTGGCCAAAGATATCAAGGCGAAAGTCTTTGAGAAGTATCCTATAAAAAATATAGAAATAGCCGAAAAGATATATCTGCCCCAAGAAGGGATCCAAAAGGTCGCCATCGAACGCTTCGACTACAAGGCGCAAGACTTCGTCGAACGCTTCGAGGCAGAAGTCTTCAAAGGCGTAATCGAAGATTTCACGATAGCCTCCGACAACATCCAGCGCATTAAAACGGCGCTTCTAAGTTATGCCAGAGGCTTGGCCGAGCAAGAGCACAAGGAGCTTGCAGGAACGATCCTCGAGCCCTACATCGTCGATATCCAAAACAAGATCGCAAACGAGTGGGAAAATACCTTGCGCATCGGAGCGTGGACCACGACCCCTTACAAAGGCGATCTCCTCTTTTTTTGGCGTATAAAGGAAGTAAGAGAGAAGCTGCTGAAAGAGTTTCATCTCGATATTCGCCCAAAAGACACCCTCTTCGTGCCAAAATTCAAGGAGTTCTTGGGCTGGTGCGAGTGGCGTTAACGCCACTGCCCAAGATTTTCTACCAACTCTTCGTGAATCGCCCCGTTGCTGGCGACGATGATATCCCCAAACCGATAGGGCTCACCTCTATGGTTGGTGATTTTACCTCCCGCTTCTTGGACCAGAAGTATCCCGGCGGCTACGTCCCAAGGCTTGAGATTGACCTCGTAAAACCCCGCGAACCTGCCACAGGCCACATAGGCCAGATCGATTGCCGC
>PUXX01000024.1 GCA_009659895.1 Campylobacterota bacterium | reverse complement strand
TCTTGTTTCTTTTTTTGACCCCAAGAGAAGACTCTTTGAGCCTCGCAAGGAGCCGATCGATCGGCTCCTTTTTGATCACGTAGGGCAGGACCGCCCATGGATAGATGCGATCGTACTGCTCTACAAAAAATCGATCAAAATTGGCCACGAAGGAGTGATCCGACTCAAAGAGGCTCTTGGCTATGATGTAGTTGTCGTAGTGATGCTTGCCGTTGTCGATGATGGTACGCTTGTTGGTATAGTACCACAAAGGCCATCCATAGTCCCACCAGGTCAGAATATAGCCTCTTTTCTCATCATTGAGATCCCCCTTCAAAGCGGCTACCTCTCCACGAAGAAAGAATGGCTTCAAAAGATGGTTATAGCCATCAATCACATAAAGATAGTAGCCTATAAGCCCCATAGCCGGCAGGTAGAGCACAAGCTTGGCGAAGGGCTTGTGGGAGAGCTTTTGGTAGATCTCATAAAACAGATAAAAAAACCCAAAGACGATCACCGGCACCCCAAAGGTACTAAAGCGTACACCAGCCCTCAAGGAGACGAGCGTGATCAAATAGGCTACCAGCAATATCCTGGCCTCCTTGTAGCGGATCATCAAGAGCAAAAACCCCAAACTCCCCAAAATAAAAAGGCTCATGCCACCTGCCGAATAGAGGGCCAGATCGTCAAAAGTAATCCCCCTGGCCTCCGCCACCGTCTTGAGCGTCGCCTCAAGCTCCACGCTTCTTTGGGCTTTGTCTTTTAATACATACGCCTCTTTCTTGTTGAGATACTCCACAGCCCTCTTGTAAAATCCATGGCTGTAGCCATACCATCCACCCCCTAGCGCTCCCAACACGAAGAGTGCCAAAATCCAGCGATAGTCGATCCCAAAGCGCCTTGATCCATACCAAAAGATGGCCGTGACCACCCCTCCAAGTCCCACTATCACCCAAGGATTCAGAGGCAAAAAGGCCAAAAAGGCGACGATCGCCCCCAAAAGGGCACCTACGTTTTTGCGATCGAAAAGAAGCAGATAGAGCACAAAAAAGAGCCAGATCCCAAAGACCAAAGGCTTGGCGGAGTGGTACCACTGCAAAAAGAGCAGATTGAGTAGAAGAGCCACGAGACCAAAAAGGATCGACCCTCTTTTGGCCAGGGCGATATAGCTATACAAAATTGCATAGAACAATACGTAGTTTAGAATATCGGTATCGGTATAGCCAAGATGGGTGCGAAAGTAGTAGTTCATCCCAATAGAAGCTGCAAGAGCGCTTAGAAAACCAAGCTCTAGCAGCCCCAGCTCAAAGCCTATGAGCACAATGGGCACCACGATCAATGATGCCAAGAACGCCGGCAGTACGAATATAACCGTATCCAAGGAGAGTGAACCGCTCTTCGTGATCCAGTAGATCAGATACCCCAAGGCGGTATCAGGGCCAAAATCTAGATGATGCCCGGCCAGCAGCTCCTTGGCATAGTGGCCGTGCAATCCCCCATCGGCCGTCCAGATGGCGATGATCCTATCATCATAGATGAAATCAGGATGCTGAGAAGCCAGGTAGTACAATAAAAAGCGAACCCCCAAAGCAAAAAGATAGGCGATGAGGATATACAAAAGAGCCTTTTTAAGTCGTGTCATAGACTATCCATCATGGTTTTTGGTATTGTACCAAGAAGATACTAAGAAGAAGTTGTAGAGGACGAAGGAGGCCTCCTAGTCGCCTCCGATCGTCTCATCGGCATCAAGTGGCGTGGCCGTCTCGTCTGGGATGTAGTCTTTGCCAAACTCTTTTTTGGCCAGCTCCAAAGCCTCGATGAGATCATCGATATTCTCATAAGGAATATGGACTTTCCACTCCGGATTGAGGGCGTTGCCCTTGAGAGAGACTCCAATACTCACCACCGGTTCACTACCAGGTCCATAAGGCTCGGTGATATGGGCCACACTTACGATTCCGTCTTTGGTGCCATACAGATGAAAAAGCTTGATTTCACTATGGGTCTTTGCCATAATCGCCTCCTTGTTGATTTTGAGACATTATAACACAACCTCAAGGTGGTATTGTGCTACTTTTGTCTCTTTAGAAGGCGCATCAAAAGCCCCTGGAGCTTGAGCCACTGTTTGTGCTCCATGAGGGGAAATCCAGCATAGGTCTTTTTGCCAGGGATCGACTTGGTCACTCCTCCCCTTGCGGCAATCACCGCAAAATCTCCAATTTCTAGATGTCCAGCCGTCCCACTCTGACCTCCCATGACCACGTTTCGTCCTAGCTTACTTGAGCCAGAGATCCCCACCTGACTGGCCATGAGGACATTTTCGCCTATTTCGCAGTTGTGGGCGATCTGGATGAGATTGTCCAGCTTGGTGCCTCTTTTGATAACGGTCGATCCAAAGACAGCCCTGTCGATCGTGCAGTTGGCCCCTATCTCCACATCATCTTCGATGATGACGTTGCCATTTTGATAGATCTTGATATGGCGACCATCCCTGGTATGGGCAAAGCCATAGCCATCGCTTCCGATGACAGTGCCGGCGTGGATGATGCAGTTCTTGCCAATAACGCAATCTCTATATATGGTCACGTTTGGATAGATGATACTCCCCTCACCGATACGTACATTATCTCCTATGACCACGCCTGGCATGATGATGACCTGCTCTGCTATTTCGCTGCCATATCCGATGGAGACATTGGGGGCTATGGTGGCCGATTGGGCGATTTTTGGCTCCTTGCCCTCTTTTTGATAGGGTGGTTTTGCAAAGAGTTTGGAGATATGGGCCAGAGTCACATAGGGCTCATCGCTAATAAGAGCGCTCACTCCATCGCCAAGCTCTTGGAGAAACTCCTCTTTTATGATCACCGCAGCGGCGTTAGTGCTCTTTAGGTGGCCAAGATATTTTGGATTGTCCAAAAAGGAGAGCTCTTTGGGGCCCGCTTTTTGGAGGGCTTCAAGCCCCTCGATCTCCTTATCCTCTCCTATGAGCTCTAGATCAAACTCACGTGCGATCTGACTAAGTCTCATATCAGCGCTCTATCGCCACCACACCGCTTCGTACGATCTCTTTGGGATTGAAGCGCTTGAGGGCTTTGATGAAGTTGGCGATTCTTTGAGGCTCGTCCGCTGCCATGATGATAGCCGTATCGACACCGATATTGACGATATTGCCATTGTAGGCTCTACACAGCGCCTCCACATCCGCAAGACGCTCTTCTAGAGGGATCTTGGCCATCACCATCTCTTTTTCCACCAGCTCGCTATGCTCGATCACTTTGTAGACCGGTATGAGTTTATGGAGCTGCTTGATGATCTGCTCGATGACTCTAGGGCTTCCTTTGGTAACGATAGTAAGCCTGGAGTAATCGCTCCCGGGTATGGGAGCGACGGTCAGGGTCTCGATATTGTACCCCCTAGCGGCGAACAGCCCCGTGATCCTTGTAAGTACGCCATGCTCGTTGAGTACGATGACAGAGATGACTCTTCTTTCCATGATCAATCCTTAAACTCAAGTAGCATATTGTAGAGGCTTCCGCCAGCCGGTACCATAGGCAAGACATTCTCATATCGGTCCACCACCACATCGATCAACGCCACCACTCCCTTGCTGATAGCATCATCCAAAGCCTCGTCAAACTCCTCTTTGGTCTTGACCCGATATCCTACACCCCCAAAGCTCTCTGCCAGCTTGACAAAATCTGGCTGCATCGAAAGATCGGTCTCGCTGTAGCGCTTGTCATAAAAAAAGGTCTGCCACTGACGGACCATCCCCAGGAAGTTGTTGTTCAAAATGACATTGATGACCGGCAAGCGATACTCTACCGCCGTCATGAGCTCCTGGATATTCATCAGAATCGAGCCATCCCCCGTGATATTGACGCTGATCTCATCAGGGATTCCCTGTTTGACCCC
>PUXX01000030.1 GCA_009659895.1 Campylobacterota bacterium | reverse complement strand
CCAATACCTATCAAAATCAAAGCCTACGCGGTGGACGACCCCAAAAAGATCAAGGTCTATCGAGACACCATATTCGTATTCCCTAGATGGGATATCTATCAAAAGCATATCAACAACAGGAGGTAAATCATGGTTGATAAACTAGAAGCGATCATCGGATGGCTGCTCCTTGGCATGGCAGCACTATCACTTTGGGCGGTAGCGACTCCTTTTCACGCATTCGTGGGCTGATGAGAAGCTCTTTTCTAAGGGCTTTGGCCCTTTTTTTTATTCCCCTTTTTGCTGCTGAGAATTTCATTATCAAAAATGAAGAGATCCTTCCCCAAAAAACCGTCCAAAAGATCAACGAAATAGGCAACGAATTGGCCCAAAAGAGTGGTGTGAGGCTCTACCTGGCTGCGGTAAAGAAGATGCCTACGAAGAAAATCATCGATTTTGAGAAGCGTCTGGCAAAGGGACTTGAGCCTCCTTTTGTCTTACTTGCGATTGCTACAGAGGATCAAAAGGTCGATATCTATAGCTCAAAGGAGACTTCTAAACTCTTCGACAAAGAGGAGATCTTAAGTCCTCTCCCTTGGAAAGGAAGCATCATTCCGCTGCTCACATCCCACTCCAAGGATCAGCATGCCGCCGTGGAAGCCGCTTTGCTCAACGGGTATGCGGAGATCGCAGAGCAGATAGCTAGCTCAAAGGGAGTGAGCCTTAAGAGCGCCATAGGAAATACCAATAGAAATATATATTATTGGCTTCGTATCCTCTTTTACTCTATAATCGCCCTGATTTTCGTAAATATGATCTATAGGAGAGTTGTTCAACGATGAAAAAAAATTATTGGCCCCATTTTATTATTGCTTTGGTGGCTTTTGCCATCGCTCTTGGGGTATGGACCGTCAAAGTGGCTATGGACAATCCAGTAGAGCTGGACAATAGCTATATGATGAAGTATCAGCAGCTAGATGAGGCGATCTATGATCTAGATCGCATGAAAAGAGAGTTTTATCGAAAATATCGGCTCAAATTTTTGACCAAGCAGCTTTCGTTTCCTGATGCGAAGGTCGTCTTCGTCATTACCGATAAAGATGGTAAGCCCGTTAAAGAGGCGAAAGTGACGGTTCTTTTTACCAGACCCTTTACCACAAAGCAAGACATCAAGGTCGAAGCCCGATTTCACGATGGCCACTATATCGCTACTGCCACCTTGCCGGCCCAGGGACGTTGGGATGTGATTTTGCGTATAGAACTTGATGGTTTGCAACTCTATGAGAAGTATAGACTCTCCACGCAAAGGGTGCTCAAGCGGATAAAAACTTAAATATAACTAAAATTAAGCTTTTTTTAAGAACTGCAAAGGTACAATCACACGTACAAAACAGGAAAAGGGTTAGGCGAGATGAAATTTACAAAGATGATCAAACCAGAAGAGGTAAAAAGAGAGTGGCACGTGATTGATGCCGAAGGAAAGACCTTTGGACGGATTATCACCGAGATCGCCACACTCCTAAGAGGCAAGCACAAGCCCTACTACACGCCCCATGTCGATTGTGGTGACTATGTCGTGGTCATCAACGCTTCTAAAGTGGAGGTGAGTGGAAGCAAGGAGAACAAAGAGTACCATCGTCATACAGGATATTTTGGCGGTGTCAAGAGTGAAAAACTAGCGGAGCTTCGTGAGAAAAATCCTGAAAAACTTTTCAAGCTAGCGACAAGAGGTATGCTTCCAAAGACCAAGCTAGGACGCGCGATGCTCAAAAAACTCAAGGTCTATCCAGGAAGTGAACATCCTCATACAGCACAAGTAAAGGGAAACTAAGATGAGTAGATTCTACGCGACAGGGAAGAGAAAGACGGCTGCTGCGAAGGTGTGGCTAAGCAAAGGGAGTGGCAAAATTATCGTCAACGGTATGAGTCTTGATGAGTGGCTGGGCGGACATGAGGCTCTCAAGCTTCGTGTAAGACTCCCTTTGGTATTGACCAAGATGGAAGAGAGTGTCGATATCGTGGCCAAGACTTTGGGTGGTGGATACTCAGCCCAAGCAGACGCATTGAAACATGGTATCAGCAAAGCTTTGTGCGAGATGGATGAGGCTCTGCGAGCGGTTCTAAAGCCTCATGGACTCCTTACCCGAGATGCACGGGTGGTCGAGAGAAAGAAATACGGAAAACACAAAGCTCGACGATCTCCTCAGTTCTCAAAACGATAATTCTCCTCTTTTCGGGCTCTTGCCCGAGTCCTTACTACTCTCTACAAAAGGAGCAACATGCTCAAGGATCTCACCCCAGAGCAGCTAAAGAAGGTACAGCAAGAAGGTGCGGTACTTATCGACATCCGTACCCCAATGGAGTGGAGACAGACCGGTGTGGTGCCAGGATCTAAGCTTCTTACCTTTTTTGATGATTATGGTAACTACGACATAGACGCTTTTATGAAAGAGTTTCAAAAACTGGTCCCTACCAAAGAGACACCTTTTGTACTTATATGTAGGACCGGTAGCAGGACCGCTACGGTAGGGAACTTCTTGGCAAATCAGGCAGGCTATACCAACGCCATGCATCTAGCTGGCGGAGTATATGCATGGGCAGGTGAAGGCAATCAGTTCGAGCAGGTGGATTGATTGTGATATAATGAAGCTATGAGAAGGATTATAGTTTTACTCTTTTTGGCCCTTTTTGGATTTAGTGCCACCATATCGGAGACGATGCCTTTGAGGATTGAAGCTTTGGAGTTTGAGCAAGATGGAGTGCTGCTCATCTCTATCCAAGGGGGTCTGGTAGGTACACAAGCAGATACTGACCATGGAGATTTAGTACGCTTCGTGGTCTATGACGATGGTAGGATCATTGCCAAAAAGGATCTTCTCGTCCCTCTAGATCAAGCGATTCAGATCCAAGAGTATATCAAAATAGAGGGTAATCTAAGCCAAGCCTCCCCTGGTGTAGCAATAGAGAGCAAGGAGCTTGGAATCTATATCGATCCTCTCTTGCCCAAATCTATGCCCGGATATAGCGAAGACTATCTTCATAGAGATTTTTGGGAATACGAATACAACGATACCTGCCACTCATTGGCGAAGTTTGGCTTTATTTGCGAGGGAATTTGAGGGTGACGTTGGTGCCTTTGTTGAGCTCGCTTTCGATCTTGATATCGATATCTAGTTCGTCACAGAGCTTTTTGACGATGCTCAGCCCTATACCGATACCTCTATCTGACTCCTTGTAAAACCGGTCGAAAACTCTCTTGCTATCTTTGATTCCCCTTCCAGAATCCTCAATCACTATTCGTAAGGGCTCTATGTATACATGGACAAAACCGTCAGTTTTATTGTATTTGCAAGCATTCGAGAGGAGATTGTCGATGATTCTGGTAAGAAGCTCCCTTTGGCTATGGATTACCAAGTGTGTGTGCTCATAGAGCTTAAAGCGCAAGTGGGGATAGAGCTGGCGAAAATAGTCGATGCGATCTTTAAGTAGCTCATTGAGATCGATGCTCTGTTTTTGGGATTTGATGTTTTTGAGAAAGTGGCGAAGATTCTCTTGTAATGAGAGGATGGTCTGAAGGCTTTGTTCGATCCTTTTGACATAGGGTGAGTCGCAGCGCTTTTGGAGCATGGCTAGATTGATTACCATCGATGAGATGGGGGTGTTGAAGTCGTGGAGAATATCCTTGATGAACTCCTGGTTGAGTTTGAGGGCCTGACGTATGGGCTTGAGAGAGTAGAGCGTGAAGAAAAAGGAGAGCCCAAAGATAATGAGCGTGGCAAAGAGATAGAGCGAAAAGAGCTTGATGAAGAGATCTTGGATGTCAGCTTGGAGTTTTTCGTTGGCGTAGGAGACCTTTAAAAAATACTTTTTGGAGTTGGGGATGGGAAAGAGAGCGTAGATCTCATCTTTGTCCTTGTAGATCTTATTCGTCAAAAGTGTCTGC
>PUXX01000063.1 GCA_009659895.1 Campylobacterota bacterium | reverse complement strand
CTTAAAAAGTATTGGTCTTCTAAAATGAAGCCTTGTGCATCTTTGGTGAGTGTAAAAGCTGTTGTGTTGTCATCACATACTATTGTGACTTGAAGGTAAATATTGCGTAATGACCATATCAAAACGGCGATTTGAAGTTCAGTAGTTTAAAACTTGGAAGAAATCTGCAAAATGGTAGCACTATTCTCAATTTGGTTGCACCAATTTTTAGCTTAAGCGGCTTCGGACGATCCGTTCGGAGCTTCGATTTTACGGGGATTTTGAGATGGTGTCCCGGGCGGGATTCGAACCCACGACCTTCGGATTAGGAATCCGACGCTCTATCCTGCTGAGCTACCGGGACCCACAGACATAAGTCACATCAGTTGGGCAGTATGCGGAGTGAGGCGTGTTTGGAAGGCTCTCCATCCTATCTCCGGGATGAAGCTCTATTCTTTTGCCGTTCTCTTCTATGACCAGTACGCCATCCACAATCCATCGAACTTCATAGTGAGGGTGGGTATGTTCGGGGTATTTGGTTCCGGCACGGTCGTGCCATGTAAAAATATTGAAAAAGCCCTCCTCTTGGAGGGTCTTTTTCATAAGATTTTCATCGGTTATGTCGGTTTTGAGAATCTTAGCCATTTCGCTTTTTGATAATCTCATCGGCGACGTTCTTAGGCACCTCTTCGTAGTGATCGAACTCCATAGAGTATGTCCCTCGTCCTTGTGTAAAGGATCTTAGATCCGTGGAGTATCCGAACATCTCAGCCAAAGGCACCATCGCCGTAATAATCTTGTTGCCCGCTCGATCTTCCATAGAGGCAACCTGTCCTCGTCGTCGGTTGATATCACCGATCACGTCTCCCATATACTCCTCTGGCACTTCGACCTCTACCTTCATAATAGGCTCAAGAAGCACTGGATTGGCTTTTTTCGCAGCCTCTTTGAAGGCCATAGAGCCAGCAATCTTGAAGGCCATCTCGCTTGAGTCTACATCGTGGTAGCTTCCGTCATAAAGGGTAGCTTTGACGTCTACGACCGGATATCCGGCGACAACACCGTTTTGCATCGCCTCTTGGATCCCTTTATCGACTGCTGGGATGTACTCTTTTGGAATGACACCGCCGGTGATATTGTTGACGAACTCATACCCTTTGCCGGGCTCTTGAGGCTCGAGCTTGATAAAGACATGTCCGTACTGACCACGACCGCCGGACTGCTTGGCGTATTTGTACTCTTGATCGACCGGAGCTTTGATGGTCTCTCGGTAAGCGACCTGAGGCTGACCAACTTCCGCGTCCACTTTGAACTCTCGCTTCATACGATCGACGATGATCTCAAGGTGCAGCTCACCCATACCGGAGATAATGGTCTGTCCCGTCTCTTCGTCGGTATGGACTCGAAAGCTCGGATCCTCTTCGGCCAATTTTGCAAGTGCCGTCGCCATTTTCTCTTGATCCGCTTTGGTCTTTGGCTCTACCGCTACGGAGATAACGGGCTCAGGGAACTCCATCTTCTCCAAGATTACCGGATGATTCTCATCACAAAGCGTATCTCCGGTCAAAGTATATTTGAGACCCACGACCGCACCGATTTCACCTGCTGGGAGCTCTTTGATCTCCTCACGCTTGTTGGCATGCATCTTAAGGAGTCGTCCTACACGCTCTTTCTTGCCTTTTGTGGAGTTAAGCACGTAGCTACCGCTACTGATTTGCCCTCGATAGACGCGGATAAAGGAGAGCTGTCCCACGAACGGGTCGGTCATGATCTTGAACGCCAACGCCGCGAACGGTCCATCATCGGTGGACTCTACGGTCACCTCTTCACCAGTTTTTGGATCGATACCTTTGATCCAGTTGACCTCTACCGGTGAAGGAAGATAGTCTACGACGGCGTCGAGGAGCGTTTGGACACCTTTGTTTTTGAATGCCGATCCACAAAGCATCGGCGTAATACTCATATCGAGCGTCCCCTTTTTGATCCCCTTCTTGATCTCCTCAGTAGTAAGCTCCTCACCGCCTAGATACTTCTCCAAAAGTTCTTCATCAGTCTCCGCTACCGCTTCGATGAGTTTCTCTCGATACTCTTGGGCTTTTTCTTTGAGTTCTTCGGGGATATCGATCACCTCATACTTCGCACCCATCGTCTCGTCATCCCAGACGATCCCTTTCATCTCTACCAGATCAACGACACCTCTGAAGTTATCTTCAGCGCCGATAGGGATCTGAATAGGCACAGGGTTGGCTTTGAGGCGCTCTCGGATCTGGTTTTCTACGTTGTAAAAATCGGCGCCGATTCTGTCCATCTTGTTGACGAAAACGATTCTTGGGACGTGATATTTGTTGGCCTGACGCCATACGGTCTCAGACTGGGGCTGGACACCACCGACAGCACAGAAGACAGCCACAGCTCCGTCCAATACTCTCATCGATCGCTCAACCTCGATCGTAAAGTCCACGTGCCCTGGAGTATCGATGATGTTGATTTGGTGATCTTTCCAAAAACATGTAGTCGCCGCAGAGGTGATGGTGATTCCTCGCTCTTTTTCCTGCTCCATCCAGTCCATCGTCGCCGCACCCTCATGGACCTCGCCGATCTTGTGAGAGATTCCTGTGTAGTAGAGAATCCGCTCTGTCGTCGTGGTCTTACCGGCGTCGATATGGGCTGCGATACCGATATTACGAACCTTCTCTATAGGGGTTTTTCTTGCCATCCTCTATCCTTTGTTGATTTTAAGTAGTTGTGTAAAAGAAGCGGGAAGGGGAACCCCGCCAAAAAAACGAAAGCTCTCTACCATCTGTAATGGGCGAAAGCTTTGTTGGCTTCCGCCATTTTATACGTATCTTCTTTCTTCTTGTACGCAGCACCACGCTTATTGGCGGCGTCCAAAAGTTCGTTCGCCAATCTCTCAGCCATAGTGCGCTCGTTGCGGTTTCTGGCTGCATCGACGATCCATCGAATAGCAAGAGACTGCTGCCGTACAGGTCGTACCTCAACCGGAACTTGGTAAGTGGCGCCACCCACTCGTCTGCTTTTTACTTCGAGCAAAGGTTTGACGTTTTCGATCGCTTCGTTGAAGACATCAATACCTTTGGCCTCTTTATCTTTTTCTTCTATTCTTTTGAGCGCGCTATAGAAAATCTTTTGGGCTACGCTCTTCTTGCCATCCCACATCAATTTGTTGATAAATTTTGTAACGACTTTGCTGCCGTAGATCGGATCTGGTAGTACTTCTCGTACCGGTGCTCTTCTTCTTCTCACTTCTAGCTCCCTTCAATAAGTTTTATTTACTCAGACAGTCAAGCCCTGTCTGCGGCTATGAGTGAGAAAGTCGATAGTCAAACTATAAACTTTCTAACTCAAATTTAAGATTTTGGTTTTTTCGTTCCGTATTTGGATCGAGATTTCTTTCTGTTGGCGACTCCCGCGGTATCGAGAGCTCCTCGCACGATGTGATACTTCACACCCGGCAAGTCTTTGACCCTTCCTCCACGCACCAAGACAATAGAGTGCTCCTGGAGGTTGTGTCCTTCTCCTGGGATATAGCTGATCACCTCATATCCAGAGGTCAGTCGTACTTTGGCCACTTTTCGTAGCGCTGAGTTTGGTTTTTTAGGTGTCGTCGTATAGACTCTAGTACAGACACCCCGTCTTTGTGGGCATTTGACAAGAGCGGGTGATTTGGATTTTTTGATCACTTTTTTGCGCTCTTTTCTTACCAATTGGTTGATCGTTGGCACGTTCTCTTCCTTTCTTCAAAATTAGTGGCTAATTATATTCAAAATATGTTTATACATAACTTAAATTAAGCTTCTTATAAGAAGGGCTACTCGCCCTCTGCCGTGACCTCGATATCTTTGTCTCTATAAAGCCCCGTCCCTACGGGAATGAGGCGTCCTATGATGACGTTTTCTTTGAGATCTTCAAGATAATCCACTTTCGCACTAATACTTGCCTCTGTCAAGACTTTGGTAGTATCTTGGAATGAAGCAGCACTAATGACTGAATCAGAGCTAATAGCCGCTCGTGTGATTCCTACCAACACGGGCTCTGCGATTGCTGGCTGACCTCCAAGACGAAGGATGCGTTCATTCTCTTTTCTAAACTCTTTCTTGCTCACAAGATCGCCAGGAATGAACTTCGTATCGCCACTATCGATGATCTTGACTTGGCGAAGCATCTGGGAGACGATGATCTCGATATGCTTGTCGCTGATATTGACCCCCTGGCGGCGATAGACTTGCTGGATTTCGCTTACCATATAGTACATAAGCGCCTTTTCACCAAGGGTGCGCAAGATATCGTGACCACTGATGGTCCCATCAGTAAGGCGTTCCCCTGCGTGGACAAATTCGCCGTTGTGTACGAGGATCTGGCGATTTTTGTCGATCAGGTACTCTACCGTCTGACCGGTATCTGCGGTGATGATGATGCGCTGCTTTCCTCGGCTGGGCTTGCCAAAACTCACCACGCCATCGATCTCGGCGACGACGGCTGGATCTTTTGGTCGTCTAGCCTCAAAGAGCTCACTGACTCTAGGAAGACCTCCGGTGATATCTTTGGACTTAGCCGCCGCTTTTGGCGTCTTGGCCAATGTCTGGGCAAGTTTGACCTCTTGACCGCTTTGGACATAGATAGCGGTCTTTGGCTCTAGCACATAGCGGATCACATCGCTACCATCTTTTGGTGCAAGAACAATAGCCGGTTTGTACTCAGGCGGGATATACTCATTGATAGTAAGTCTTGTCTCACCAGTAAACTCATCCACCTGCTCTACGGCTGTGACACCTGGAATGATGTCTTCAAAAGTGACAGTTCCCTCTTTTTCTGCAATGATAGGCACGGTATAAGGATCCCACTCAGCGATGATAGTCTTATCAGACTTCGCAGGGCTTGCGATGATCGTATCTTTTTGGACCTCTTGGTTATCCTCCACCTCGATAATAGAGCCACGGGCGATATAGTGTCGGGCTGCTTCACGCCCCTCTTTGTCGGCAATCACCGCAAAGAGTCCCTTTTCATCGACGCGCTCTCCCTTTGTAATCTCTTTGAAGCGCTCAAGGTGATCCCCTTTGAGCTTATAGAACTTCACCTCTCCCTTGGCGCCACTGACGATCTTTTGGGTTACAGGAGCGCCATCTTTGACCTTGAGCTCGGCGGCATAAGGGATACGATTTGGGACGTTCCATCCCTCTTTGATAATCTCGACGATACTCTCATCTTTCTCCACCCGCATGCCACTCTCATAAGGCAAAAAGAGTTTACCCTCGATCTTCCCGCTAATGCCCGCAAGTTCGTTGGGCTTGGCGAAATCACTCTTTTTAAGGGAGTAGCGAACCTTCTCCTCACCGTTGGTAAGCGTAATGAGCACCTCGTCGTGCACCGGCTTGATCTCGATCTCTCCCTCAAAGAGGGCCTTGATCTTGGGCTCTACCAAAAGGACCGCCGCGTTACGTCTATTGGCGACGATGATCTTGCCATCATCGGTCTCATAAGTCTTGAGATTGTAGTATCGAATAAAGCCCTCTTTGCTAGCGATTACCTGGCGCTCCTCGGCGCTTCTGCTAGCGGTCCCCCCGACGTGGAAGGTCCGTAGCGTCAGCTGGGTTCCGGGCTCCCCGATCGATTGGGCGGCAATGATTCCTACCGCCTCTCCGGGCTTGACCAGTTTAGCTTCGGCCATATTGAGCCCATAACACTTAGCACACACACCCTTTTCCGCCTTACATGTGATTGGGGTGCGGATCACCACCGACTTGATTCCCACCTCAATGATCTTTTGAGTCTTCTCTTCATCAAGAAGGGTCCCTTCGCTAAAGAGCACCTCTTTGGTGACGGGATCGATCACGTCTTGTGCCAATACCCGCCCAAAGATTCGATCCTCCAGTGGTTCGATAAGCTCATTACCGATGCTGATCTCCGTGATCTCCACACCTTCGTGGGTGCCACAGTCTTCGATGGTCACCTTGACATTTTGGGCCACATCCACGAGCTTTCTGGTCAGATATCCGGCGTTGGCCGTTTTGAGAGCGGTATCGGCCAGACCTTTTCTAGCACCGTGGGTGGAGATGAAGTATTCAAGAACGTTGAGCCCCTCTTTGAAGTTGGAGATAATGGGCGTCTCGATAATGGTACCGTCTGGCTTGGCCATAAGTCCTCGCATACCAGCGAGCTGACGAATCTGAGCCGAGCTACCCCTAGCACCAGAGTCCGCCATCATATAGACCGAGTTGAAGCCCTCTTTGTCGTTTTTCATGAGCTTCATCATCTCTTTGGCCACTTCGTTGGAGGTATCGGTCCAGATATCGATGATCTTGTTGTAGCGCTCCTGTTCGGTCAAAAGCCCCGCTTGGAACTGCTGCTGGATCTCTTTGACCTTCTTCTTGGCCTCTTCGATGAGTTTTTTCTTCGACTCTGGCACCTTGATGTCGTATTCGCTGATAGAAATACCGGTGATGGTGGAGTATTTGAAACCAAGCTCCTTGAGATTGTCCAAAAACTCCGCTGTGATTTTTGGTCCGCCGTGCTTGAAGACGAAATCGACCAAATTGGCGATATCTTTCTTCTTCAAGACCTTGTTCCACAGATTCACCGGCACGAAATCGGGCAGGATCGATTTGATGATGAGCCGTCCGGCGGTGGTGTAGATCACTTGATTATCCACTTTGGTTCTGATCTTGGCGTTGAGATCGAGATAGCCGCTCTCAAGGGCTATCATGATCTCGTCG
The DNA here is from genome assembly GCA_009659895.1 of Campylobacterota bacterium. Taxonomy (GTDB): domain Bacteria; phylum Campylobacterota; class Campylobacteria; order Campylobacterales; family Nitratiruptoraceae; genus Nitratiruptor. Next base: position 10,646 of record PUXX01000063.1, on the reverse strand, counting down.
ATATCGGCGAAGAGCTTGTTGGTTCCTTTGACGTTCTCTTTCTCTTTGGAAAGATAGTAGATCCCAAGGACCATATCCTGCGTCGGTACCGCGATAGCACGACCAGAAGCCGGGAGCAAGATATTCATGGAGCTGAGCATCAAGATCTTACACTCAGCGATTGCCTCTTCGGTAAGTGGTACATGCACCGCCATCTGGTCCCCGTCGAAGTCGGCGTTGAAGGCCGAACAGACAAGAGGATGAAGCTGAATCGCCTTACCATCAATGAGGACCGGGTGGAAGGCTTGGATGGAGAGTTTGTGAAGGGTTGGAGCCCGGTTCAAAAGCACCGGATACTCATCGACAATCTCTTGCAAGCACTCCCATACTTCATTTTCCCGATCTTCGATCATCTTCTTGGCCTGCTTGAGCGTGGTAGCGTAGCCCTTCTCCTCAAGCTTGGCCAGAAGATGGGGCTTGAAAAGCTCCAAAGCCATTAGCTTCGGAAGTCCGCACTGATCCATGCGAAGATTGGGCCCCACGACAATGACGGAACGGCCAGAGAAGTCGACACGCTTTCCTAGGAGGTTTTGTCGAAATCGCCCCTGCTTTCCTTTGATAATTTCGCTAAGAGACTTCAAAGGCCTCTTATTGGCTCCCTTGACGGCGTTGCCTCTTCGGCCATTATCGATGAGGGCATCCACCGCCTCCTGAAGCATCCTTTTTTCATTGCGCACGATAATCTCAGGAGCATCGAGCTCAAGTAAGCGCTTGAGGCGCTGGTTTCTGTTGATGACACGGCGGTAGAGGTCGTTGACATCGCTGACCGCAAACTTACCACCATCAAGGGCTACCAAGGGCCGAAGATCTGGAGGCAAGACCGGCACTACGGTGAGCATCATCCACTCAGGCCGGTTACCGCTATTGAGGAAGCTCTCAATGACCTTGAGTCTTTTGACAATAGTTTTTCGTTTGGCCTCGGAGTTGGTAGAGCGCATCTCCTCTTTAAGCTGTTGAAAAGCCTCTACCAGGTCGAACTCCTCCAAAAGCTCCTTGACCACTTCACCACCCATGCGCGCATCAAATCCGGTATCGCCAAAGTGCTGCATGAGCTGCTGATACTGCTCTTCGTTCAAGACATCGTACTTCTTGACCGGATTTTTCTTCTCAAAATCGTAGTAGGCCTCTCCTGGATTTTTGACAATATAAGCTTCGTAGTAGAGCACGCGCTCCAAGTCTTTCATCTTCACGCCAAGGAGTGTCCCAATCCGGCTTGGCAAGGAGTTGACATACCAGATGTGGGCTACGGGAGTTACGAGCTCGATATGTCCCATGCGACTTCGGCGCACCTTCGAAGTGGTCACCTCCACCCCGCATTTTTCGCAGACTACGCCTTTGTAGCGCATTTTCTTGTATTTGCCACAAAGACACTCATAGTCTTTGATAGGACCAAAAATCTTGGCACAAAAAAGCCCGTCACGCTCAGGCTTGAGGGTACGATAGTTGATGGTCTCAGGCTTTTTCACCTCACCATGAGACCAACTGAGGATCTTCTCTGGACTGGCAAGGCGAAATTGGATCGCCTTGATATCTTTTGGTCGCTTCTCTTCACCGATCTCAATTGGAACCAGTTTCTTCATCTTCTTTTTCCTCATCTAAAATTTCTACATCGATTGCAAGTGATTGAAGCTCTTTTGTAAGTACAAAGAGCGTCTCAGGAATACCTGGTCTAGGAATTGGCTCCCCTTTGGTAATGGCTTTGTAGGCAGCGACACGACCCTCTACGTCGTCAGACTTGATGGTGAGCATCTCTTTGAGGGTATGAGCCGCGCCGTGGGCCTCTAGTGCCCAGACCTCCATCTCACCAAATCGCTGACCTCCAAAGAGAGCCTTACCACCCACTGGCTGCTGGGTCACTAGGCTGTATGGTCCAGTACTCCTTGCATGGACCTTCTCATCTACCAAGTGGTGGAGCTTGAGCATATACATATATCCTACGTTGACCCTCTCTTTGAACTTCTCTCCAGTACGACCATCATAGAGCTCTGTTTTGCCGTCGATATCCATCTTGGCAAGCTCATAGAGCTTTTTAAACTCGTCTGCCGTCACCCCTTCAAAGACCGGTGTGGCGAACTTCACGCCCCTGGCCCAATCTCTTGCGTATTTAAGAAGCTCATCGTCACTCAAAGCCTCGATGAACTCTTTTGCTTTCATCAATTTGGCGATATCGGCAATCTCGATCATCTTCGCACGAAGCTCTTTGAGCCACTCGCCTCTTTTTGCCTCAAAAATCTCTTGGATCTGCTCTCCTAATTTTTTCCCAATAAGGCCCAGATGGACCTCCAGGATCTGACCGATATTCATACGGCTAGGAACTCCAAGGGGGTTGAGGACGATATCGACGATCTTGCCATCTTTGGTATAGGGCATATCGACCTCTGGCACGATAATGGAGACGATACCTTTGTTTCCGTGTCGTCCTGCCATCTTGTCACCCACTTTGAGCTTGCGCTTGGTGGCGATGAAAACTTTGACAAGCTTGACCACGCCACTTGGGAGGATATCCTCTTTTTCCAAGATCGAGAGCTTCTCCTCATGCTCTTCGGTAAGCTTTCGCTTCTCGTTTTGGAAGTGGGTCTTGATGGCGTTGTATCGTTTTTGAATCTCGGGTGCGTAGGATTTGACCAAAGCATTAAGAGCAAATCGATTGATCGAAGAGAGCTCCTCCTTGCTGATCTTCTCGCCCGCTTTGAACTCTTTATCCTTGATCTTCGCATCTTTTTCCAAGGGCTCTTTAGAAAGGAGAGAGATAATACGAAGCATCTCTTCGCGGTCGATCATCAAGAGCTTATCGTGATGTTCTTTTGAGAGGCGCTCTTTCTCCTCCTCATAGGCTCGCACCGCCCTAGCATCCTTCTCATAGCCCTTCTTGGTAAAGATCTTCACATCAACGACCACACCCTCTAGAGATTGAGGACAATAGAGGGATTTATTGACCACGTGGCCGGCTTTTTCCCCAAAAATCGCTCTTAGAAGCCTCTCTTCGGGACTTGGGCGCACCTCCCCTTTTGGAGAGACCTTACCCACCAAGATCATGCCAGGCTTGACGTAGGTCCCGATCTTTACGATCCCGCTCTCATCAAGATGAGCGATCTCTTCCTCTTTGACGTTGGGGATATCGCGGGTGATCTCCTCGACACCGTGCTTGAGCTCTCTGGCTTCTACCTCTTTTTCATAGATGTGGACAGAAGTAAAGACATCGTCACGGATGATTCGCTCACTCACGACGATCGCATCCTCGAAGTTGTAGCCGTTCCAAGGCATGAAAGCGACCATGACGTTTTTGCCAAGGGCCAGCTCGGCGTTGTCCATGTTGGGTCCATCAGTAATGACCTGTCCTGCTTCTACCTTATCGCCCTTTTTGACGATTGGCTTTTGGGTAAAGCAGGTGTTTTGGTTGGTGCGGAGATTCTTTTGGAGCCGGTAGTGATCGATGAAGGCTCCGTTTTCATCCTCACCCAGGATGTAGATATTTTCACCATCGATCTTTTCGACCACACCACCTCTTTTAGCCCGGATCGACTCCCACGCATCCCTAGCTACCACTTTTTCCATACCTGTACCTACCATAGGGGCCTCAGTACGCAAAAGTGGCACTGCCTGGCGCTGCATGTTGGACCCCATCAAGGCTCGGTTGGCGTCGTCGTGCTCAAGAAAGGGGATAAGACTTGCCGCCACACCCACGACCATACGAGGAGTAAGATCGATAAGCTCTACTTTGTTCTTTTCGACTAAGATAATCTCACCATCTTTTCTAGCCTCGACATAATCACCCTTGATCTCGTTGCCATCGATGATCTCGGTATTGGCCGGTGCGATGATCTTGCCTTCTTCCTGAGCGGCAGTGAGATAGACGATCTCGTCAGTAATCTTACCATCTTTGACCACCTTATAGGCCGCTTCAATGAAGCCCAGATCGTTGACCTTGGCGTAGGTGGAGAGGGTGTTGATAAGACCGATGTTCTGGCCTTCTGGTGTCTCAATAGGACAGATTCGGCCATAGTGGGTCGGGTGGACGTCACGCACCTCAAATCCGGCCCGCTCTTTGACAAGCCCGCCCTCTCCAAGTGCAGAGAGCCGCCGCTTGTGAGTGATTTCGCTCAATGGGTTGGTCTGATCCATGAATTGGCTCAGCTGTCCGCTGGCAAAAAACTCCAAAACGGTGTTGGTGATCATCTTGGAGTTAATGAGATCGTGGGGCATGAGCTCATCCAAATTGCCACTGATGGTAGTCATCTTATCTCGAATCGCCTTTTGCATCTTGACAAGCCCCTCATGGAGCTCGTTGGCCAAAAGCTCCCCGATAGCTCTGATTCGGCGATTTCCTAGGTGATCTCTGTCGTCGATGCGTCCTTGGCCATTTTTGACCTTGATGAGATATTGGACGGTGCGGATGATGTCTTCGTTGGTGAGCACCGTCACATACTCAGGGACATTGAGGCCGAGCTTATGGTTCATCTTCATTCGACCGACCCGGGTGATATCATAGCGCTCCGGATCGAAAAAAAGCTGCTTGACGAACTTCTTGGCGTTCTCCACCGTCACCGGCTCTCCCGGGCGCATCACTTTGTAGATACGAATGGCGGCGAGATCGTTTTCGTCCTCGATCCCTTCGGTCTGCTTCAAAAGCTTCAGACTCTCCTGATCGGCGATGAAGGAGTTGATGATCGCTCGATCTTTCCCACTGGCAAGGTCGTTGACGATCTCAAACTCTTCAATACCAAGCTCGATAATCTTCTTGAGCTTCGTCTCATCAAGATGGGTGAGAGTATCGAAGAGCACCTCGCCGCTCTCTTTGTCGATGATTGGCGAAGCCAAGAAACGATCGATGAGGATCTCGACGGGAAATTCGATATATTTGATCCCCTCTTCGATCAGTTTTTGCGCCTTTTTTTTGGTAAGTCGTTTGCCCGCTTCGATAATGAGGTTGCCGTTTTCATCCCTTACATCAAATTCCACACGTCCTACGAACTCTTCTGGCTTGAACTCGATCAAAAATTTATTGTCTTTGAGGATGATTTTTGTAATGGGATAGAAAAGTTTTAGTATATCTTGCTTGCTGTATCCTAGAGCGCGAAAGAGTATTGTAGAAGGAATCTTTCGACGTTTGTTGATCCGTACGTACAAAATCTCCTTTGGATCATACTCAAAATAGAGCCAAGCTCCTCGATCAGGAATGATCTGAGCGGTATGGACCATCGTACCACTCGTCGTAGAAGCCTCCTCTTCCTTGAAAATAACTCCTGGGCTTCTATGGAGCTGGTTGACGACGACACGCTCCACTCCATTGATAATAAAGGAAGTACGATCGGTCATATATGGAATATCTCTGACATAGATCGCCTGCTCTTTGACCTCTTTTACACCAATTTTCTCTCCCGTTTTCTCATCTCGCTCCCAGAGTACAAGGCGAATATTCATCTTAAGCGAGACGCTATAGGTAATCCCTCGCTCCATACATTCACGTACGGTATACTTTGGCTTGATGATCTCAGTGCCAGCGTACTCTAGAGTGATTCTGTTTTGAGGATCATGGATAGGGAAAATTGATCTAAAGACTTTCTCAATCCCGCTGTTGCTTCGGTCTTCTTTGTCAGCCATCAAGAAGTTTTCGTAGCTGCTCTTTTGGAGCTGCAAAAGATTGGGGACCTCTAAGTCTTGAGGAATTTTAGAAAAATCGACACGCAGTCTGTTTCCGGATTTTAAACTATTGAGCATAGGCTAACCTCATTTTCGTAGTTTTTACCATATGGTATTTGCAGAAGGGGATGTATTGTATCGTAATTGGGTTTAAGAAGAGGAGAGAATCCTCTTCTAAAGTGTATACTAAAGTTTTACTTAATTTCTACTTTTGCGCCAGCTTCTTCGAACTGCTTCTTGAGCTCTTCAGCCTCTTCTTTGCTCACACCCTCTTTGATGACGGTCGGAGTGTTTTCAGCAGCTTCTTTTGCCTCTTTGAGTCCTAGTCCTGTCACTTGTCGGATCACTTTAATGGTATTGATCTTCTTCGCACCAGCGTCAGTGAGGACTACGTCAAACTCAGTCTTCTCCTCAGCAGCAGCGCCACCTTCACCGCCACCAGCAGCAACAGCGCCAGCTACGACTGTAGGCTGAGCACTTACACCAAATTTCTCTTCAAACTCTTTTACAAGCTCACTAAGCTCCAATACGCTCAAATTTGAGATAAATTCGATTACCTCTTCTCGTGTACAAGCCATGTATCTCTCCTTTTTCTTTTTTTAGCTTTCTTTTTGTTGTCGGATATTTTCTAGAACTGTTACGAAGTTCTGCTTAGGCGCATTCCAAACATAAAGAAGATTTCGAATAGGTGCAGTCCATACAGACAGCAACATACCAAGAAGCTCTTCTTTGCTTGGAAGCTTGCTATACGCCTCGATCTTCGCAGCGTCAGCCACTTCACCTTCAAAATAGCCCTGCTTGATCTTGAAGATATCTTTGTTCTCTTTGGCAAAATCGGTTACCGTCTTTGCCAAATCGACGATATCATCGCCCCATACGAGCACATTGGTGTCTTTGAGGACGAAGTCTTCGACACCGTTGTTTTTGAGGGCAATCATAGCGAGGGTGTTTTTGACCACTCTCACCTTGAGTCCCTTCTCCTTGGCTGTACGTCGCAATGACTCCAGCTGACCTACGGTCATGCCTTTGTAGTCACAGTCGACGATAGCAGCCGCGTTCTTGAACTCTTCGGTGAGGTATTGAACCACCTCTTCTTTTTGGCTGCGTGTCAAAGTATTTACCTCCTTTCCGACAGAAGACTTCAGGCAGGTCTTATTGGTGTGCCCACCATCTTCAGTCTAAGATAAAGTCAAGAGCTCTTAGCCCTTGATATCCATAAGCTCTTGGGTATTGAGCTCCACGGCCGGACTCATAGTGAGTGAAATTGCCGCATGTCTGATATAGCGCCCTTTGGAGGCTGCTGGCTTGAGCTTGTTGATCTGAGCGATAAAAGTCTCAAGGTTCTCTTTGAGTGCTTCGGAAGAGAAGCTAGCCTTTCCGATTCCAGCGTGGATATTTCCTTTTTTATCGACACGAAAATTCACCTGGCCAGCTTTTGCATTTTTGACCGCTTGGCAGACATCCATCGTCACGGTACCGGTTTTTGGGTTTGGCATGAGTCCTTTTGGTCCCAAGATCCGTCCGATCTTACCTACAAGACCCATCATGTCAGGGGTCGCGATAGCGATATCAAAATCGATGTTGCCGTTTTGGATCTGCTCGACCAGATCTTCGGCTCCTACGATATCGGCTCCACACTCTTTGGCTTCGTCCGCCTTGGTCCCTTTGGCAAAAACGGCCACACGCACAGTTTTGCCAGTCCCATGAGGAAGGACAACGGAGCCTCGGACCATCTGATCGGCATGTCTTGGATCGACTCCTAGTCGAAGGGCGACCTCGACGGTCTCATCAAATTTTGCAGATTTGAGATCTTTTACCTTTTCTACAGCCTCTTCGACACTGTAGATCTTACCTTTTTCGATTTTTTCTAGTAGTTGTTGATATCTTTTTGAATGTTTTTTCGCCATAGAACTTCTCCGCTTATTTTTTTGCTACCACGTTGTTTGAAATCCTGTGGTTGGGATTAGTCTACGATCTCCACACCCATACTTCGACAGCTTCCGGCAATGATCTTTTTCGCCGCTTCGATATCGGTGGTATTGAGATCTGGCATCTTGGTCTTTGCGATCTCCTCTAGCTGGGCGGTCGTGATCTTGCCCACCTTGTTTTTAAGAGGGTTGTCACTCCCCTTTTGGATGCCAGCTGCCTTTTTGATCAGATCTGAAGCTGGTGGCTGCTTGGTGATGAACGTAAAGCTTCTATCACTGTAGACCGTGATGACGACAGGGATGTTGAATCCCATCATATCTTTTGTCTTCTCGTTAAAAGCTTTACAAAACTCCATAATATTGACGCCTCTTTGTCCAAGCGCGGGACCTACCGGAGGAGAGGGATTTGCCTTTCCGGCAGGAATTTGGAGTTTGAACTGATCAACTATCTTTTTTGCCATTGTTGTCCTTTATTAGATTATTTTCTCAACTTGGGTATAAAGAATCTCTACCGGCGTGCTTCGGCCAAAGATCGATACATTGAGCTTGAGCTTGCCATGCTCCATATCATACTCTTCCACCACACCGGTAAAGTTGGCGAAGGGGCCTTCGGTGATTCGCACCATCTCTCCAGGCTCGTAGGAGATTTTTGGCTTTGGAGCGCCTTTTTTCTGAGCCTTTTCCAAAATCTTTTTGACATCCTCCTCACTAATGGGAGTAGGTTTCTTTGACTCTCCGATAAATCTTGAGACCTTTGGAAGGCTTTGAATCTTTTGCCACAGATCCGTATCTAAGTCGACATTGATAAAGACATAGCCGGGATAGATACTGCGCTCCGTGATCTTTTTTTTGCCGTTTTTGACCTCGATCACATCTTCGGTAGGGACGACGACCTCTTTTATTCTATCTTCTAGATGCTCTTCTTTGACGAGATTTTCGATCGCTCTTTTGACAGTCTGCTCACTGCCAGAATATACCTGGATCGCGTACCACTTGTGTGCCATAAAGTTCCTTAATTACATGATGTGCGATAGAATAAAAGACATAGTCGCGTCCACAAGAGCCAAAAACAGCGCTACGACTGTTACAACGATAAAAACGGCTATATAGGCGTTTTTTACCTGCTCTTTTGTTGGGAAAATTACTTTTTCAAGCTCTAGTTTCGCGTTTTTGATATATGTGACGATTTTTTCCATCGTGTTCCTTTAGTGGCAGGGCAGGAGGGACTCGAACCCCCGACCAGCGGTTTTGGAGACCGCTGCTCTACCAACTGAGCTACTGCCCTATATGAAGCGAAGAGAGGCTCTTCGCTTAGAGTTTCGCCTCTTTGTGTTTTGTGTGTTCTTTACAAAATTTGCAATATTTTCTGATCTCAAATTTCTCTGGATGAGTCTTTTTATTCTTTGTCGTGTGGTAGTTTCTTCTGCCACACTTCTCACACGCTAGATGGATGATCTCTCTCATAGCCTACCTTTAATAAACGGGGCAAAAGCCCCAGAAAAATTACTCGATGATCTTACTTACAACACCTGCGCCGACAGTTCGTCCACCCTCTCGGATCGCAAATCTTGTACCCTCTTCAAGAGCGATTGGAGCGATAAGCTCGGCATTGATCTTGACGTTGTCCCCAGGCATTACCATCTCTACACCCTCAGGAAGGGTAATGGTTCCCGTGACGTCAGTTGTTCGCACATAGAACTGTGGTCGATATCCACTGAAGAATGGAGTGTGTCGTCCACCTTCCTCTTTTGTAAGAACGTAGATCTCAGCCTCAAACTTGGTATGAGGAGTGATAGTGCCTGGCTCTGCAAGAACCTGTCCACGCTCGACTTCCTCTTTTTTCGTACCTCTTAGAAGGACACCTACGTTGTCACCAGCCTCACCTTGATCAAGCTCTTTTCTAAACATCTCAACGCCAGTGACGGTAGTCTTTTGAGTCGGTCGAAGACCTACGATCTCGATCTCATCACCTACTTTGACAACTCCTCTTTCGATTCTTCCGGTCACAACGGTACCACGACCAGAAATAGAGAAGACATCCTCAATAGGCATCAAGAAAGGCTTGTCGATATCTCGCTCAGGAGTCGGGATATACTCATCTACCGCATCCATAAGCTTGAGGATCTTTTCGCTCCACTCTCCAAGCTTGCCCTCTTTTGCTTCTTCCAAAGCCTTCAAGGCAGAACCTGCGATAACAGGAACGTCATCTCCTGGGAAATCATACTCATTAAGAAGCTCTCTAACTTCCATCTCAACAAGCTCAAGAAGCTCAGGATCGTCTACCATATCCTCTTTGTTGAGGAATACGACGATATAAGGTACACCAACCTGGCGTGCAAGAAGGATGTGCTCTCGAGTCTGTGGCATAGGGCCATCAGCAGCAGAAACAACGAGGATCGCTCCGTCCATCTGAGCGGCACCGGTAATCATGTTTTTCACGTAGTCGGCATGTCCAGGACAGTCGACGTGTGCGTAGTGTCGCTTGTCAGTCTCGTACTCTACGTGAGAAGTAGCGATAGTAATCCCTCTTTCTCGCTCTTCTGGAGCATTGTCGATCTGATCGTAGTCTCTCTTTTCTGCGTACCCTTTTTCAGCAAGAACAGCGGTAATCGCAGCAGTCAACGTAGTCTTTCCGTGGTCGACGTGACCGATTGTCCCGATGTTGACGTGGGGCTTGGTTTTGACGAATTTCTCTTTAGCCATAGTGTGGTTCCTCCATTTTTATGTTGAAATTGACGGGCGTATTATACCAAAATACAATACAAAAACAAATTAAGGATATCTCTTTGATGAATGGAGCCCAGAAGCGGGATTGAACCGCCGACCTCTTCCTTACCAAGGAAGTGCTCTACCACTGAGCTATCTGGGCACATCACAAAGAATAGGACAATGGAAGCGAAACTAAAGTAGGAAACATGAAGCTACGTTTAGTTCAGCTCCCAGTATCATGGAGCGGGAGACGGGACTCGAACCCGCGACCCTCAGCTTGGAAGGCTGATGCTCTAGCCAACTGAGCTACTCCCGCATCGTGGTGGTGGG
>PUXX01000044.1 GCA_009659895.1 Campylobacterota bacterium | reverse complement strand
ATGTTTGTCTATATATTCGGCGTTGAGCCGTCCCTTGATCTGGGCGATCTTCTTCCACTCTCTCTTGCCAGGTTCACTTCGCTCGATGATATACCACTCCACTCTCTCATAGGGATGGGGGCGCCAGATGAGCTTGACCTCTCTTGGGAGATGATCGATCGCCTTAAAAAATGTAACCGACTCTGGAATGGGCAAGGTCTTGGCCTCTACCACATCGCTTGGCCTCGATTCTACGCCATCTTTGGTGAAGGTGCTCATACGATAGAGATACAGCGTGTCTGGCTTGAGCTTTTTGTCGATATAGTGGGAGCTGTAGCGGTCATCGATCGTAGCGATGCGCGTGAGCTTCTTGCCTTTTTCTCCTCTGTAGAGATAATATCCATCGACCCTCTCGTCATAGACCGGCGTCCATTCAAGTGCTATAGAGGTTATGTCGCTTAGGGTACGGATCTTGGTAACAGTAGGAAGCGAAGTATCAACCTTTGGCTTGGCCGGTTTTGGCTGTACGCCACATCCCGCTAGAAAAATCAAACTGCTTGTCAATACTATCTGGATCAATCTTCTCATCGAAACGCTCCATATCGAAATGTTTTTGTATATACGATCTCATATCCTCCGGCAATGGCGCCACGAAGCGCATAGCCTGGGCACGTCTTGGATGGATCAGATACAAAACGTACGCATGGAGGAAAACTCTAGGTATTGTATCCTTTTTGCTCTTAAAGCCGTATAAACTATCCCCCAAAATATGGCGATGCAAAGAAGCCAGGTGGGTACGGATCTGATGGGTACGGCCTGTAAAGAGCTTGGCAGCTATGAGCTCTGTCTTGCCATTTTTGGACTCCAAGATCTTCTTAAAAGCTGATTTCGCCTCACGTCCACCTTCGACAATAGCCATCTTGAGGCGATTTTTGGGATTGCGCGCGATGGGACGATCGACGATGATATCCTCTTTGAGAGGCGGTGTGATGAGGGCAAGATAGTAGCGCCCCATACTTTTGTCTTGGAGCTGAGCGCTAAGTCTTTGGTGAGCATCGTTGTTTTTGGCCACCACCATCACACCGCTTGTCTCCTTATCTAGCCTGTGAACGATACCGTGCCGCTCTTCACCACTGATAGTAGAGAGAATAATGTTTTCTTGCTTGAGCCAGTCTACCAATGTAGGCTCTTGGACACTTGGAGCTGGATGGACCACCACGCCAGCTGGCTTGTTGATCACCAAGATATCCTCATCCTCATAGAGCTTTTCTACCTCAAAGTCCACCTCTTTTGGCTCTGTCGGCTTTGGAGTGGGCAGCTCTACTTCCACACGCTCCAAGGATCGCACCTTGTATCCGGGCTTGGTGATACTCTTGCCATCGATTTTGACATATCCTCCTTTGATGAGGCGCTCTATTTGGGATCTGCTCTGATTCATCTGTCGAGCCAGAAATTTGTCGAGCCTCTCATCCTTTTGGGCCTCATAAACCAATCTTTATCCTTTTTTGAGTACAATGAAATCCATGATACAGATCGATAGAAGAATCTTAACACATTTTGACGCCGTGCTTTTGCTCCTGATCTTGCCGATCATACTCTTGTCCAACTATCTCATCTTCGACGCCAATCCTGCCCTAGCCAAAAAACAGTTCATCTACTACCTAGTAGGTTTTGGCGCCTTTTTCATAGCCTTTATAGCACCTATACGAGAATACAAATGGCTCATACCGGCGATCTATTGGTTCAACATTCTTTTGCTCATTAGCGTCGATCTCTTTGGAGTGAGTAAATTGGGAGCCAAAAGATGGCTTGAGATCCCTTTTACCCACTTTACCATCCAGCCATCGGAGATCTTCAAGCCAGCCTTTATTTTGATGCTGGCCTACCTTATCCAAAACAACCCTCCGCCAAAAGGGGGATATCGATGGAGAGAGTTTCTTAAAATCTCCTTCTTTATTCTTTTGCCCTTCTTTCTCATCGCCAAAGAGCCAGATCTAGGTACGGCACTGATACTGCTCATCATCGGCTATGGGGTCCTCTTCGTCGTGGGAGTACACTGGAAGATCTGGGCTACGCTCATTTTAGGTGCAGCTTTGCTTTTGCCTGTGTCTTACAAATACCTTCTGCATGATTACCAAAAAAAGCGCATTGAGGATTTTTTGAGCGAAAAGCCAAGCTACCATGTCCAACAATCTATCATCGCCATCGGATCCGGAGGCCTCAGCGGCAAACCAAAAGAGGAAGCCACACAGACCAAGCTACGATTTTTGCCTATCGCTACAAGTGACTTTATCTTCGCCTATTTCGTAGAGCGGTTTGGTTTTTTTGGGGCATTGGCTCTGGTGGCTCTGTACGCTCTTTTGATTTTGCATCTTTTTAGCATCTATTTCAAGCTCAAAGGCGACTACTTCACCCAGGTAGTGGCCGTGAGCATCGCCTTGCTCATATTTACATATATGAGTGTCAATATCGCCATGACTATCGGCCTAGCGCCCGTAGTGGGAGTTCCCTTGCCTCTTTTTAGCTATGGTGGAAGCAGCTTTGTCAATTTCATGATACTTTTTGGAATCTTGGAGCATCTGCTTGCCTTTAGATTTAGATTTTTGTATAATTCCACCCACATTTAAGCTATATTTTGGCTTTTTCTTTCCTGGAGCGTTCGACGGGCTGTTAGCTCAGCTGGTTAGAGCAACCGGCTCATAACCGGTTGGTCGCAGGTTCGAGTCCTGCACAGCCCACCAAATCCTTTAAGAAAATAGCCGATGAACGTTTTTATTACGTTATAATTCTTCCATGAAACCAAACTATCATAAACGCCTTACAATGATTCTCTCTGCCCTTGAGAAGTTTCATCCACTAAAAGTAGTCCTTTTTGGATCACGGGCTAGAGGGAATGCTCGAGCAAACTCTGATATCGATCTTGCTATTGAAGGGAACTTCACTTTTCGAGAAAAGCGCAAAATAAAAGAAGCGGCAAATCAAGTCAGTGGACTCTATAGCGTCGATATTGTCTTTTTTGATACAATAGACACCTCTCTTCAAAAAAGAATAGAAGAGGAAGGAAAAGTATTGTATGAAAAAGAGTGACGTACTATTAAAACTCTCCTACTATAAAGCAGCTCTTACTAGGCTCGAAGAAGCCGTAGAAGAAGCTATCGATGAATTGGACAAAGATGGAGTGCTTCAGCGTTTTGAATTTACTTTTGAGCTTCTTTGGAAAAGCCTCAAAGCAATACTAGCTTACGAAGGAATTGAGTGCTACTCACCAAAGTCGTGTATTAAAGAAGCCTTCAAAGCAAATCTCATTCCAGAAGATGAGATATTCTTAGATATGTTAGAAGATAGAAATTTGAGCTCACATATCTATGACAAAAATAAGAGCGAAGAGATTTTTGAAAGAATCAAAAAAGTCTATCTACCTTTTTTACAAAAATTGAAGCTGCAAGTAGGCTAAAACCTACTTGCTCTTTTTTGCTTTTTTCTTAAGCTTTTTCATCTTTTTAGAGCCTCTTTTGACAAGAGGATACTTCTTCTCGCAAGTTTTGAGCTCTTTGGCGTTTTTTGCCTTTTTGATACATGAAAGACGTTTCTCTATAGTCTCTAGTTTATGCTCAAGCCTTTTGATCTTCATCTTTTTCGTAGCTTCAAACCCCTTCTTAGGCGTAGCCTTGGCAAAAGCCATAGAGCTCATAGAAGTGGCCAGCACCAACGCCAATCCCACATTCGCAAGCTTTTTCATCCTCTTCTCCTTCTACCAAAGTTTTATATCTCAATTTTATCACACTATCGTGAAAAAATCGTGGATTAACTCTATTTTCAATCCAGATTGGTTAAAATTTCTCAAAAAGGGTGTACATGAAGATCGCTATCGCCGGAACGGGATACGTAGGACTTAGCAACGCCGTGTTGCTAGCGCAAAACAACGAGGTGGTAGCATACGATATAGATCCCAAAAAAGTAGAGCTTATCAACAAAAGAGTCAGCCCCA
>PUXX01000077.1 GCA_009659895.1 Campylobacterota bacterium | reverse complement strand
GACCCCAGGGGGACTCGAACCCCCGTCACCGCCGTGAAAGGGCGGTGTCCTAACCGCTAGACGATGGGGCCTTCGTGAAGGCTTCGTAAATGTGAGTGCAATTATAAGGGAAAAAAACTTAAACTAAAATAAGAGGAGCGATGAGAAGAGTAGTTTTTTTTGTTGTTTTTATGGTAGGGTTATTGAGTGCTCAGGGTACGGTAGATCTAGATGATACGACAAAGTGGAAATGGACGAAAGATGGCAGCGTCGATGTGGAGCTCTATAAGCTGATAGATTCGATACGGCATGATCCCTCTATCATCTGCAAGGAGAGGCTTCGGCCAGATCTTAAAAAACTCGACACACTTTTAGAGCGGTTCGCCGCCGATCCTTCCGACACCAACGCAGCAAAAATCGACCTTCAAGCCCAAAAGCTCCAAGCCAGATACGCTTATATCAAAAACAACGGCTGTTTTGATCCTGGGATGTTCTTGGATGAGGAGAAGTATCTTCCAAGGCGCAAGATCCGAAGTGAATCGATCGTCGAGTCGCCGATCCTCACCAATCTCTACAAACTTTTGGACAGATATCTGTGGCTGCGGCAAAAGGGGGGATGGAGCCCGATAGAGATCCAAGATACCCTCTATCTCAAAGTGGGTAAAGAGTATGACGAAGTGCCGGCTATCAAAGAGCGGCTGGCTTTGGAGGGCTTCTATCCTACCGAGCACAACTACACCAAACTCTATACTCAAGAGCTCGCCGATGCTATCAAGGAGTTTCAAAAGCGCCATGGCCTCAAGCCCGACGGAGTCATCGGCCCGATGACGCTCTCCATGCTCAATTTGAGCGTGGACGATAAGATAAAGAAGATCTTACTCAGTATCGAAAGGGCCAGATGGTTTTTGGGCGGTGAGGATTTCTTCGTCTTCGTTAACATTCCGGGATACTTTTTGGAAGTCTACGACGACAACCGATCCTGCTTTCGCAGCGACGTCATCGTTGGGCGCAAAAAAAGACCCACGCCCCTCATGCGCAATCAGATCTCTTACGCCGTGCTCAATCCCTACTGGCGAGCTCCCAAGACGATCATAAAAGAGGATATCTTGCCCAAGCTTCAAAAAGGGGACTTTAGCAAGGTGCGAAAATCGAAAATCATCGCTTCATTGGATCCCATGGGTCGACAGGTGGTGCGATATGAGGATGTGGACTGGAGGTTTTTTACAGAAGAGGATCTGCCCTTTTACTTTCTTCAGCTTCCGGGCCCCAAGAACTTTTTGGGATTTATCAAATTCATGTTCCCCAACAAATTCGACGTCTACTTGCACGACACCAGCTCGAGGCAGCTTTTCAAGTACGATTACCGGGCGATGAGTTCTGGATGTATTCGCGTCAAGCGTCCTATCGAGCTCTATCAAGTGCTCATGAGAAAGAGAGGGAAAGATATAAGCTATAGAGATATTTTCGAGCAGTTTTGGAGCCAAAAGACCAAAAAAGTGAACATCAGACCCAATGTGCCCGTCTATCTGCTCTATCTGACGGCTTTTATGGATCAGCAGGGCAAGCCCTACTTTTATGACGATATCTACGGAATTGACAAAAAGATGTGGGATTATGCGAGGATTGAAGGTAAATGAGCTTTATGGTAAAATGTGCCAATAATTAGGAGGGGCTGATGAATAGAAGAGAGTTCTTGAAAACTGGGTCGGCATTGGGCGCTACTCTGTTTTTACCCTCATTTATGCAAGGTGCCACTTATGAAAAGAGTCTGAGGCTCTATCACCGTCATACGGGGGAATGGATCACCTCTACATTTTGGATCGACGGGGAGTATATTTATGATGAATTGGAGAGTCTGGACTATTTTTTGAGAGATTATCGTACCGACGAGATTCACAAGATCGATATACGACTTATTGAATATCTTTATAATATTCACAGATTGGTGGGCTATAAGGAGCTCCATATCGTCTCCGCTTATCGCTCTCCAAAGACCAATATGCTTTTGCGCAAGCACAATAAAGGAGTAGCGAAAAACAGCTACCATACCAAAGGGATGGCCGCGGATATCACCATACCAGGAGTGAGGCTCAGTACGCTCAAATATGCCGCGCTCTCTTTGCATAGAGGGGGAGTCGGCTACTACCCGCGATCCCACTTCATCCATGTCGATACGGGTAGACCCAGGTACTGGAGATATCCTAAACGATGATGGATATAGTTTTATATATCCATCTTTTGGCCGCGACCGTCTGGATTGGCGGGAGCGTCTTTTTGTTTGCCCTTGGCGTCTTTTTGAGAGATAAGGAGGCGCAAAAGAAGGTCTACTTCCATGTCGGCCCCATTTACGGCTATGTAGAGAGCGTATGGCTTACCATCCTCATTGCCTCCGGCCTTTGGATGCTCTTCCATCTTGGATTGGACGAGGTTTTAAAAACAGGCAATCCTCCCGAAGTGGCCGCTATTTTGCATACCAAGCTTATGCTTGTAACACTCATCACTCTTGCTACGATTGTTCATATGTACATCGCTTTTAAGACCAACGGCATCGAGCGCACACCGCTTCAAAAATTTCTCTCCCGCGCCAGTTCTATGGCTATTTTCTTGCTCAATCTCTTTATTTTGTGGTATGCGATGGAGCTAAGAAACTATCTTTGAGGATCCAAAAACTCCCCATACCCATGATAGCTTCCGAGGCGATGGTAGCCCAAAGCGCCCCTTCGAGTCCATGTGAGGGAATGAGATAGGCATTGAGGGCGAGGTTGAGGAGAGCGCAAAGGAGCGTGAGCCAAAACCACGCTCTATTTTTTTGTCGCAACGAGAGTATCGACGAGAAGCCGTAGCTGGCAATCATCACCAAGCACGATATACCGAACAGCCCCAAGATGTCGATGGTGGGTGTGAACTCTTGGCTATAGAGTGTGAGGACGATGGTATCGGGATAGAGGAAAAAGAGCGTTGCCGCTATGAGAGCGGGAATGGAGAGCATGGCCAAAAAAGAGGGGAGGTGTGAGGGGATGTTTTTCGTCAGTTTCGGAGCGTAGACGACCCATATGAGTGAAAAGGCTACGAGCACGAGAGCGTAGAGTTTGTAGCCTGCTTCGTACCATCCAGCCTCCATCTTCCCCAGCATCGAACCTATCATCACCTTGTCAGTATTGCCGTAGATTTGCGTCATAAAGAGCGCTCCACCAAGATAGACGGAGTGTTTGAGGATTTCGATCCAACGAAAGGGTAGGAGCTTTTTGGGCCGAAAATAGAGAAGGACCCTCTTGCCGTACAACAAAGCGATCGCAAGATTTGATAGGGTATAGCTCAATGCCAAGAAGATGATGTCGATGCGGATGAGAAAGAGTAGAGCTACGAAGATAGCGTAAAGCAGAGCCTGCGAAGCTTTGATAAGCGCGATGGTTCGAAAATCGTTGCGACTTTGGAAAAACCACACCGGTGCGAGTGAAGCGAAAAAGTCGCTTAGAAGTAAGAGTATTAAGAGCTGAAGCACCTTTCTTTCGAATAAGGAGTGAAAAATGGCGAAGGAGAGGGCGATAAGGATGAGAAGAAGAGTTTTGACGGCGAAAATATTGGTGATGAGAAAACTTCTTTTGGATGGATGTTTGGTTAGTTCTACCAAAGCATATATATCCAGACCCATATTGGCGGCGATAAGGACGAAGGCGTTGAGAGCGAGGGCGTAGGACCAGTAGCCCAGCTCCGTCGCTCCCAACGTTTTGGCGACGATGACGATGACGATGAAACTTACGGCTCTTGCGAACCCTTCGGAGAGAAAGAGGAGTCCAATCGACTTAAGTTTTTGCCACATCTCGCGCTGTTTCATAGAGTTTTTTTGCCGAATCTTTCCATGAGAAGAGTTTGGCTCTCTTGCGTCCTTTTTTCGAGAGGATGAGTCTGAGCGTTTCGTCTGTATCTAGTCTTTGAAGATGTCGCGCCAGCGCCTCCTCATCGTCCGGATCGACAAGAATACCGGCATCGCC
>PUXX01000067.1 GCA_009659895.1 Campylobacterota bacterium | reverse complement strand
TTTTTAGAACGAAACCATCCACATTTTTGCCAAATCACATCCCATCTCTTTATCGAAAATAGCGCTCCGTGCCCAAAAAAGGTCTATGTAAGAAACACGACCCACGGGCTTCTCCTCGTCCAAAAGGGCAAAAAAGCCATAGAGTTCGATAAAAAACTCTCGCTACACGCCAATCAAGCTCTCTTTTTTCCTCAAGGCAACCACTTCGCTAACCAAAACTCAACCACCTACCAAGCTCTTGCCATCTATTTCGACGATAGTTTTGCTCTTGATTTTCTCAAACGCCACTCCATAGCCCTCAATCCTTCAACCTTCAATCCCCAGCCCCTCTCTTTCGATACGCCTCGACTCCAAACCCTCGTAGACACAATTTCCTCTTTGCATTACGAACGCCCAAAAGCTCACAAGCAACTTCTCAAAAATTACATCAATCTGCTCTTTTTGGAGCTTTACACTCTTTACCCTTCACACTTCACAAACTTCTTTGGAGATATTCTCTCAATTTCTGAAGATAGAGCCTTCCATATCCTTCAAGCCAATCTCGACATCATCGAAAGTGTCGAAGACATGTGCCATCTTCTTCGCCTATCCTCTCACGCTTTGCGAAAGCTTTTTTTTAATCGTTACGGCAAGAGCCCCAAAGAGTGGCTCGACGAGCAGCGTATGAAAAAGGCGGCTCTGCTTTTGCGAACAAGTGAGCAAAGCGTCGCCCAGATAGCTACGGAGTGTGGCTTTGCCACCTCATCGTGGTTTATTGAGCGGTTCAAAAAATACTATCAAATGACCCCGCTTCAATATCGCAAAGAAAACCGATATTTTTAGACATTTTTCTTATACTTCTATTTTCTCTTATGGGCTACAATACTCCAAAAAAGGCATTCTATGATCGAAAAAGACTCCTCACTCCTTCAAAACCTCCAACCAGCAGGTGCGGGACTTCCGCCTCATAAACGTCTCTTTGCCAGATACATCATGTTTCCTCTTCTAAACTCCTTCATATCGTGGGAGATAGCTTGGAATATATACGATAAAGAGTCGCAAAAGATAGTCGATTTGGCAAAAAGTCTGGATAAAAAACAGCTCTTTCAAAGAGTATTGGTGCCGCCGCTCTTTGGGCTTGAGGACAACTCTCGCTACTACTCCGTCGCTATGGTGCTCAAACATCTTCTCATCGTAGGCGAAGCTTTGGTAGATCGTATCCCGCCTCTAAGTCAAGGCGAAAAACTTCAAGACAACATCACCATCGAAGCCGTCAAACCTTATACCCATATCGAAGAGGATATCGTGGAGCGGTTCGAGAGATTTTCACAAAAGTATAGAGATAGACTTAAAGCCAATATAGGCGATATTCATATTAAAAATACCCTCGAACACCCTTGGTTTGGCCCAATGAATCCAAAAGAGTGGGCGATTCTCGCAATGATCCATCATATCGTTCACCGGCGCCAGATAGAGGCAATTGTAAAAAAACTTCAACGATGACCCCTCCCAAAGGGAGGAGTGATTTACTCTTCGTCGTGGACTTTTTTGACCACTTCGGCGAGCTCTTTTTCCACCTCTTCGGGGATATGGAGCTCCTCTTCGGTGATCATACCGGCATTTGGATCGTTGTAGATATTGATATCGAATTTATTCTCACTCTTACCTACAATGACGGAGACCACTGCGTCCCCTGAGACGTTGACGGCGGTTCGCACCATATCCAAAAGCCTATCCACACCCAAAATAAGACCGATACCCTCTACCGGCAGTCCCACCTGGGTAAAGACCATCGAGAGCATGATAAGCCCCACACCCGGCACTCCGGCTGTGCCGATAGAAGCCAGAACGGACATCAAGATCACCGTCAAATGCCCGGCAAAGCCAAGATCGACACCGTAGGCGTTGGCGATGAAGACCGTCGCCACCCCTTGCATGATGGCCGTCCCGTCCATGTTGATGGTAGCCCCAAAAGGTACGGTAAAAGAGGCGACGGAGATATCGACACCCATTTTTTCAGTCACCGTTCGCAAGGTGACGGGGATGGTGGCGTTTGAGCTGCTGGTAGAAAAGGCAAATACCTGCATCTCCCTGGCTTTTTTCAAGAACATCGAGACGCTAAGTCCCGTAAAGATCTTGAGAATCGCCATGAGGGTGACGAAAAGGTGAAAGAGCAGCACTCCGATGAGCACCACCACATACTGCCCAAGATCCGCCAAGAGCCCCAGACCAAGACTTGCTATCGATTTGGCCAAAAGAGCAAAAACCGCATAAGGAGCTACGGCCATGACGATATTGACCATCTTCATCATGATCTCATTGCCTATCTCAATGAGCTCCACTACCGGCTCCGCCTTTTTACCCACCATCAAAATCGAGATCCCGACCATGATGGAGAAGAAGATGATCTGGAGCATCTTCCCTTCTGCCATAGCTTGAAAGACATTGCTTGGGATGATGTTGATGAGCACTTCAGCCAAGGAGGGAGCCTCTTTGCCGCTAAAGGCAGTATCGGTCGTCATATGGACCCCCTCTCCGATACCAAGCCCCGCAGCAATAACGATACCTACAGTAATAGCAATAGCGGTCGTAAGCAGATACAAAGCAAAAGATTTCCCGCCCACTTTTCCGAGCTCTCGAATATCGCCGATACCGATGACACCCGTGATCAATGAAAAAAGCACCAAAGGCACCACCAGCATCTTCAATGCGGTGATGAAGAGCTTGCCGATCACGTAAAAGAGCCCGTTGACTACATACATATTGGTAAAGCTCCCCTCGGCGTTGAGGCCTGAGATGTTGATCAGCAGCCCCACCATGATACCAAGGACCATCCCTATGATCACCTTCGTCGTCAGCGACATCTTCTTCTTGGCCATCCTAACTCCTTTTAAAAGTTGATATAGTAGATGATACGAAAGTCGTCTCTATCCTCTCGTCCGCCATTGTTGGGATCGTCATCGTAGCGTAGCGCTTCCGATTCGCTGGACTGATCCTTTCTGGAGAATCGAATACGTAGCTTCGAATAGCTATTGATTGCGTACTTGAGATCTAGATTGAACTCTGCGTAATCGTCGATAAGCAACGGTGTGTCCGAATTGACTTTGACATATCCGAGTTTCAAGCTGGTCTTCTCAAAAGGCTTGAACCACATCTGAGCCCCATAAGCGGTACTGGGCTCATAAGGACCGTAGCCTTGCTGCCAGTCTGAGTACATCGGCCCCGCTTCGACCGCTTTGAAGTTGTTGTCTTCTATCTTATCAAAAAGCAAAGCTATATCAAAGCTCTCTCCAAAACCAGTGCCTACCTTGGCTCCATACATCAAGGAGTCCTCACCGATGTAGTAGTTGTTACCACCGATCTGGGCTTTGAAGTAGCTTCTAGTCCCATAGGGGAGTTTATAGCTAAGATCTGCGTAGCGATAGTCGCCAATCGCTATCAAGTTGCCCTGGGAGTCGGTATCGGAGATTGCGGCGATGTATTGGGCCCGTAGCGTGAGATCTTCGATCCCTTTATAGATCATATAGATATATCCCAGTCCATCCTCGCCCCATTTTTGGTCCATATCGTCAAATCCACTGAGTTTGGAGACGAATCCACTGTAACTTTGGACATATCCTAGCTCCATCGTCACATCCCCAAAGCCTTTTTGCAGCTTCGCGGCTTCGTAAACTGATGGGAGCATCCTCAGATCGTGATCGTTCATCAAAGGGGTCGAGAGTCTTTGGCGTCCTACTTTGAGCAGGAGATCCTCTTGCTTGTACTCCACATAGGCCTCACCCAAAAAGGAGATATCCTCTCCATCAGGCTGCAAGAGACTCGTACCTATCCCCTCTTCTCTACTGAAAAAACCACCTACTCTGTGGCTTCCATAGTAGGCGAACCCAAAATCGAATCCATTGAGGCTAGCACTTTGGTACTTGACGATACCACCAAAGGTCAAGGCCTTGGCATCGGGGATACCGGTCTTGTCTTCATCGTAGGTCCGCACCATATAAAAGAGCCTCATATTGGCACTAAACCTGCCCTCTTTGAGAGCCTCTTCAAAGGTGGAGACACTCTGCTGAGCCAGAGCCACCACCCCAAGAGCCAACTGCGCTATAAGCT
>PUXX01000092.1 GCA_009659895.1 Campylobacterota bacterium | reverse complement strand
TATCGAATCCCCAAAGATCTCCGTTTTGGGGCAGGAAGTGCACGGAGCCGATGAGGTAGTCCACGTCGGCATCTAAGATGCGATCTTCAAGATAATTTGGCAAGAAGTCCACCTCATATCCCGTGAGGATTTCGATGCTATCTTTGTAGCGCTCTTTTGCTGCTTTGACGCTTCTTTCATATTCGTCCGCTTGATTGAGACTCATGCGGTATTTTGGATCGAACTTCATAGGGGCGTGATCGCTAAAGCCGTAGATGTCGATACCTTGCTCTATCGCTTTTTGGATATAGTCGTCGATCTCACCCGTGGCGTGGTTGCAAAGCTTGGTGTGGTTGTGCAGATCTACGCGCATCGAAAACCTCTTTTTGATATAATAGGTGGTAATTATATCATAGGGGGAATGGTATGAATATTTTCGAAGAGATTCGCCGACAAAGTGTCGTGGGGATCAAGAAGGCTTTGGAAGAGATCGACGATCTCAACGCCCTTCGCACCGAAAGTGGCGATAGTGCGCTTCGAGTCGCTATCAAAAGCGGCGCCGATATGGAGGTCTTCGTCTTTTTGGTCGAGAGTGGAGCCGATATTTTTGAGGTAGACGAAGAGGGCGTAGGACTTATCGACGACGCTATCAAAAAGGGGCGGCTCGATATCGTGAAGTTTTTGGTCGAGAGGGGTATCGATCCAAACAGCACCAAAAGAAAGTCGGGATTTACTCCGTTGATGGCGGCGATGGCCTACGGAGATGAGCCCATTACGAAGTATCTTTTGCATGAGTGCGGAGTCGATCCCACTATCAAGGATACCTTCGACAAAACGGCGGCGGATTATGCCAAGATGACGGGATACAAACATCTACTACGATATCTGGAGGAGCGGTGAAAAAGGTCGAACTCTTAGCCCCGGCGGGGAATCTTAAAAAACTCAAAATCGCTTTTGCCTACGGGGCGGACGCCGTCTATGGAGGGGTGAGCCACTTTAGCTTGAGGATCAGGAGCGGTAAGGAGTTTGACGAGGAGAGTTTCGCCGAAGGGATCGCTTACGCGCACTCTCTTGGCAAGAAGGTCTACTGCACTATCAACGGCTTTCCCTTCAACTCCCAGATCAAACTCTACGCCAAGCATATCGAAAAGATGGCAGCTTTGGAGCCTGATGCCTTCATTGTCTCCACGCCGGGAGTGATCAAGCTTTGCCGCCAGATAGCACCCCATATTCCCTTGCATCTCTCCACCCAAGCCAATGTGATGAACTACCTTGACGCTTTGGCTTACTATGAGATGGGAGTGAGCCGCATCATCGCTGCTAGAGAGATAAGTCTTAAAGATTTGGTGCAGATCAAGCGCCATGTGCCAGATCTAGAGCTTGAGATTTTCGTGCATGGGAGTATGTGCTTTGCCTTTAGTGGAAGGTGTCTCATCAGCTCGGTCCAAAGCGGCAGAGTCCCAAATCGAGGCAGTTGTGCCAATGACTGCCGCTTCGAATATACCCTCTACGCCGAAAATCCAGAAACCGGTACACTCTTTAAGCTTGAAGAGGTTGAGGGTGAGGGGACCTACATCATGAATGCCAAAGACCTCAACCTCGCCAGCCATATCAAAGAGATCTTAGATACCGGCGTGATCGATAGCCTCAAGATAGAGGGACGCACCAAGAGCGACTACTACGTAGCGATCACGACCAAAGCCTACCGAGAGGCGATCGATGACTACTATGAGGGCAGGTTCCAGCCAGAGCGCTACCAAAGAGAGCTCCATACCACCAAGCATCGAGGATTTAGTGATGGCTATCTGGTGCATCGACCCTATGAGAAGAGTGATACTCAAAAGCTCGATAGCTCCATAAGCGAAGGGACCCATCAGGTCAAAGCGGAAGTGAGCGAAGACGGGCAGCACTTCTTTACAAAAGATAAGATATGCAAAGGGGATATCTTGGAGATCGTAGCACCTAAGGGGAGCGAAATACACCCATGCAAAAGCGAAGTGGGTGAAATTTTTCAACAGAATGGGCGCTGGTGGGTACGACTCGATAAGATCGAAGCTGGAAAAGAGTATGAGTGTATCCATAGCGGCAACGTCAATCCGGTCAAGCTCCCCTGTTCCTTGCCAGCTTTTACCTTTTTAAGGAGGGAGATTGAATCTTCGTGAGATTTTGCCCATCTGGTGGGCGTGGCAGTGGAGAGTTATCGTAACGGTGCTTTTGGCTAATTTGACGATCGGGTTTTTGCTGGGTTTTTTCGGGGCGCTGTTAGGTTTGTCTAAAGAGAGTTTGCTTATAATTTCAAATCTACTCTCGTTGGCGGTGACGATTTACGCTTCTATCTATTTTTTGGCCTATGTCTTTGAGAGGTTTCATATCTACGTGCCAAGAGAGCTGGATGAGTATAGAAAAGCGGCTATCAAATAAGGAGGAAGCATGCGGTTTATTTCGATAATCATGGGAAGCAAGAGCGATTATGAGGTGATGAAGGAGTGCGCGAAGACCCTCGATAAGTTTGGGGTGCAGTATGAGCTCATCATCTCAAGCGCTCATAGAAGCCCCGAGCGGACCAAAAGCTACGTGGTCGAGGCGGAAAAAAGAGGAGCCAAGGTCTTTATCTGCGCCGCTGGGATGGCGGCTCATCTGGCCGGAGTGGTGGCTAGTCTGACGATCAAGCCCGTCATTGGTGTACCTATGAAGGGGGGCTTTATGGATGGGATGGATGCACTTTTGTCCACCGTCCAGATGCCAGCAGGTATGCCAGTAGCCACCGTGGCGGTCGGGAAGGCCGGAGCGGTGAACGGAGCCTATTTGGCGATGCAGATCTTGGCGATCGACGATGCGGAGTTAGCGGCGAAGCTCCAAGAGGATCGCTTAGCCAAAGCCAAGAAGGTCGAAGCGGATTCGAGCGAAGTGGAAGTGCTCATCGATGCAACTCAAGCCTGATTGCTTCGTCTGTCTTTACAACCAGACCTTGAGAGTCACCAAGGCTTTGGAGTGCGAGGAGGCGTGTGCCGACCAGGTGCTCCAAAAGATCGCGGCTTTGTTGGCCACACTCGATCCTCACCAAACGCCACCAGAAGCCGCGGCTGTTTTGTATCCCAAGATTAGTCAGATCGTGGGCAAAGAGGATCTCTATGAGCGCCAAAAGATCGAATCTACAAACAAGGCTTTGAGTCTGCTCGATTTTGTCTGGGAGCGGATCGACAGAGCCTCCGACGAGCTTGACGCGGCTCTTCGAGCGGCGGTGGCAGGGAACGTGATCGATTTTGCGACGCAGATGAGCTTCGAGCTTGAAGAGGAGATTCAGCGTATTTTCGACGCTTCCTTCGCTATCGATGAGAAACCGCAATTCATCGAAAAGCTCTCTCATGCCAAGAGTTTGGTAGTGATTGGCGATAACGTGGGAGAGCATGTGTTTGATAAGGTGATGATCGAGGTTTTCAAGGAGCGTTTTGAGATCGATGTCTACTACTTCGTACGGGGTCGTCCTATCATCAACGACGTCACCATCGTCGAGGCGGCGGAGATCGATATGCCAAAGGTGTGCGAAGTGGTCGATACCGGTGTCGATACGCCGGGTTTCATCTATGAAAGGGCCAATAAAAGGGCCCAAGAGCTCTTCGATAGCGCCGATCTGATTCTCTCAAAAGGGATGGGGAATTTCGAGTGTTTAGAAGGTAGAAGAGATGATAGGCTTTACTATCTTTTTAAAATAAAGTGCTCCGTCGTAGCTGGGAGAGTTGGAAAAAATATCGGCGATCTCATATGCGGCAAAAACCTATAAAGGAGGTGGCATGAGCGAGAAAAAACCTCAAAAAAGAGTCGTGCTCTTTACCAGCCCCGGATGTGTCTGGTGCACGAGAGCCAAGCAGTTTTTTAGAAAGAATGGTATTCGCTTCAAGGAGATCGATATCAGCAAAGATCAAAAAGCGGCCCAAGATTGTCTGCGTCACGGATGTCGGGGAGTGCCGGTGGTGCTTGTGGGCAGCCGCTGGATATGCGGATTCGATCAGGCAAAGATCGAAAAGGAGCTTGGGCTTTGATAACCTTTAGCGAACTTTTACTCAAACTCCAAGAGTTTTGGGCCAAGCAAGGCTGCGTCATCGTGCAGCCCTACGATATTCCAAGTGGTGCTGGGACCTTTCATCCGGCCACGTTTCTCAAGTCTTTGGATCCCAAGCCGTGGGCGACGGCCTACGTGGCGCCAAGCCGCCGCCCCACCGACGGCAGGTACGGCGAAAATCCCAATAGGCTTGGAGCCTACTATCAGTTTCAAGTGCTTATCAAGCCAAGCCCGGATAATATCCAAGAGCTCTATCTCAAAAGCCTCGAAGCCTTGGGACTGAAGTGGCAAAAGCACGATATTCGCTTCGTCGAAGACAACTGGGAGAGCCCGACCCTTGGAGCGTGGGGGCTTGGCTGGGAGGTCTGGCTTGATGGGATGGAGGTGACGCAGTTTACCTACTTTCAGCAAGTTGGAGGCTTCGAGTGCGATCCGGTGGCGGTGGAGATCACCTATGGGACTGAGAGGCTTGCCATGTATCTGCAAGGTGTCGAGAGCGTCTTCGATATCGTCTGGAGCGAAGGAGTCACCTATGGTGATGTCCATAAGCGAAGCGAGTTTGAGTTTAGCCGTTACAACTTCGAGGTGGCCGATACGAAGATGCTCTTTGAGTGGTTTGATGAGGCGAGTCGGGAGTGCAAGCGTTGCTTAGACGAAGAGCTTCCTCTTCCAGCTTACGACTACTGTCTCTTGGCAAGTCACATCTTCAATACGTTGGACGCAAGAAAAGCGATCAGCGTGACAGAGCGGCAGAACTTTATTTTAAGAGTTCGAGAACTTGCCAAAGGGTGCGCGACGAAATATCGGGAGAGTGTCCTTGAGGCTTAGAGAGTTTATATCGCTTCTTGACTCCATAAGCCCTTTCGAGCTTCAGGAGAAATGGGACAATAGCGGACTGCAAGTAGGCGATCTGGGTAAAGAGGTAGACAAGGTGTATCTTTCGATCGATCTTGATAGTGATCTCATTGAAAGACTCCAGCCCCATAGCGTCATCGTCACACACCATCCCCTCATCTTCTCCAAGCTCTCAAGGCTCTCCTACGATGAATATCCGGCCAAACTCCTTGTCAAGCTCATTCAAAAAGATATCGCCCATATCGCCATGCATACCAACTTCGACAAGACTCACCTCAACGCCTACGTAGCCAAAACGATCCTCGGCGTAGAGCCTCAGTGCGAGGAGTTTGTCTGCACTTTTGAAAAGGAGGGGAGTTTTGCAGAGCTTGTTAGCTGGGTGAGTCAGAGGCTTGGGCTTCGCTGTCCAAGAGTAGTGGAGAGAGAAGGAGCGATCAAGAACGTGGCTCTTACAACCGGGAGTGGTGGAAGTTTGATTGGAGTCATTCAAGCCGATCTCTTCTTGACGGGTGATCTTAAATACCACGACGCCATGAGGGCTAAGGAGCTAGGACTTGGCGTCATCGACATCGGCCATTTCGAGAGCGAGCGCTACTTCGCCGACGCTCTGTTAGCCCAATTGAAAAAACACCAAATTGAGGCTATAATTGCACCAATAAAAACACCCATAAAGGTATGGAATGAAACAGTACATTAGCCAGCTGGTGGAGCTCTCCAAGATCGACAAGGCCATAGACGATTTCGGCCCGAAAATCGCCCAAATAGAGGCGAAACTCAAAAACGTCCAGAAGGACAAAGAGGCGATCGAGGCCGCTATCGCCCAGATCGACGAGGATATGAAAGAGTGCGAGCTCAAAAAGAAGAAAAACGAGCTCCATCTGGCGGAATTGAGCGAAAAGCTTGAAGAGCTGGAGAAAAAACGGGGCCAAGTCAAGACCGAAAAGGAGCTCAAAGCGATCCAGCTTGAAGAAGATATCGCCAAAGAACAGATCAACTTCGCCAACGACGAGATAGCCAGACTCGAAAACATCTGCGAATCCAAAGCGGAAGAGAAAGAGGCGCTCCAAGAGCGGCTCAAAGAGATCGAAGCCAGACTCGTCGAGGTGCAAGAGGAGGTCCAGAAGGAGCTCGAAGAGATCGAAAAAGAGCGAGAAGAGGTCTTCAAGAAAAAGAGCGAGCTCGTAGCCAAAATCCCGCAACAGATCTTGGCCTTTTACGAAAAGATTCGGCGCTGGGCCGGAAATACGGCGGTGGTGCCGGTCAAAAAGCAGGCCTGTATGGGGTGTTTTATGAAGATCAACGACAAAACCTACGCCAGCGTGATCAAAGGCGAAGAGATTACGACCTGTCCACATTGTGGGCGGATTTTGTATCTCGAAGAGGAAGAGTAAGAGGCGTTGTTTGCCTATCTTTACACCGCGCTTGGTTGGGGGCTTTGGCTGCTGAGCCTCCCTTTTCTTCCCCTCTTTATCCTAAAGAAGAAGTATCGCCAAAGCCTTCCGGCACGATGGCTTCTTTTAAGCAATCCTTCGTTTTCAAGAAGATCTATCCACTTCCACGCTTGTAGCCTTGGCGAGACCAAAGGACTGGCACCTCTTATCCAAGAGGTCGATGAGCCCAATATCAGCGTCATCACCCAGACTGGGTGTGCAGAGGCTTTGAAGTATGAGGGGGCGCAGGTGAGATACTTGCCCTTTGAGCCGCTTTTGTGGTGGTGGCTGAGGCCTCAAAAGGCGCTTGTGGTGATGGAGGCGGAGCTTTGGTATCTGCTCTTTTTTTTGAGCAAAAGAAGAGGAGCCAAGACGCTCTTGGTCAATGCTCGCATAAGCGAGCGAAGCTTTAGCAGATACAAGCGCTTTTCATGGCTTTATAGGAGAATCTTTGCCAGTATCGACAAGGTCTTCGCCCAAAGCGAGGAGGATAGGAGGCGTCTTGAGGCTCTTGGGGCGAAAGATGTGGAGGTCGTGGGCAATATCAAGCTTCTTGCCAAGCCAGAGCCGACGAAAGCTTACGAAAAGATTCGTCCTCTCATCGTAGCAGCCAGTACTCACGATCCAGAAGAGGAGATTATCGCTACGGAATGGGTGATGCGTCTAAAAGGCGATACCACCCTAGCAGTCGTTCCCCGCCATCCCGAGCGTTTCGACGAAGTGGACGAGCTTCTTGGCCATATCGCAAAAAGAGAGGGACTTAGGTATCATCGCCTCAGTCAAAAAGAGAACTTCGACGCCGATATCGTGCTGGTCGATAGGATGGGGGAGCTTGTCAATATCTACGCTATCGCCGATCTGGTGGTGCTAGGGGGGAGTTTCGCCCAAGTCGGCGGTCACAATCCTTTAGAACCCGCCTTTTTCGGCGTGCCTATCATCAGTGGTCCTCATATCTTCAACCAAAAAGAGAGCTACTCCTACGTAGACGGCATAGAGATCGTGGAGGCAAGTGAGCTTGGCCAAGCTCTTACGAAGCCTTGGCGTCCTACTGCGATCGTAGCCAAAGCCGATATCGAGCCAATCATGAAAGAGCTTCGCGATGTGGTATGAAAAAGGAGACGATTTTGTTATACTCCATATCAAAGCCCAGCCAAACGCCTCGAAAAACAAGATCGTAGGACTCCTTGGAGATGCGCTCAAGGTAGCTATCAAAGCCCCGGCGGTGGAGGGAGCGGCCAATAAGGAGCTGGTGAAGTTTTTGAGCAAGACCTTCAAGGTGCCAAAGAGTGAGATCGAGTTTTTAAGTGGCAAGAGCTCGAAGCTCAAGCGGCTTCGAGTGCCTCGTAGCGAAGCGCTGGAGAGATTGATAAAGGATATGGATGAAGAAGGATAAAGCTTATAAAGTGTTGGCCAGACAGCTTGGCATATCGAACAAAAAAGCAAAAGATCTCATCGATCGAGGGCTTGTTTATGTCGGGGATCGTAAAGTCCAGATCGCCAGAGGCGAGATAGATGTGGATACTAAATTTAGAGTCAAAGAGATCCCAAAACCAGAGGTCCTTTACGAAGACGACAAGATCGTCGCTATCAACAAGCCAGCCCACATCACCAGCGAGGAGATCAAGGAGTCCCAGGGCCACGAGCTGCTCCACCGCCTGGACAAAGAGACCAGTGGTGTGTTGCTGCTGGTCAAGGATAAAGATTTTAGAAAAAAGGCGATCGAGGAGTTTAAAAAAGAGAATGTCTACAAGGAGTACAGCGCGTGGGTGGAGGGGATCGTCCCTGAGCCTTTTGAGATCGACTATCCTATCTTGACTATAAAAAAGGGGGGCAAGGCCAAGAGCAGGCTCTCCATGAGTAAGGGCAAACCGGCCAAGACCTATGTCGAGCCTTTGGAGATCCACGGCAAGAAGACGAAGGTGAAATCAGTGATCAAAACGGGGCGTACCCACCAGATCCGTGTCCACCTCGCCCGTGCCGGGCATCCGATTTTGGGCGATACGCTCTATGGGGGCAAACCTTGGAAGCGGATGATGCTCCACGCAAAGCGCATTAAGCTTTTTGACTACGATATCGAAGCGCCGGAGCCCAAGGATTTTGAGATCCATTAAGGAGGTAGACGATGGCGAGCGGATTTTTGGCTCTCTTTGACGATATCGCCGCATTGATGGACGATGTGGCGGTGATGACGAAGGTGGCCGGGAAGAAGACGGCGGGAATCTTGGGTGACGACTTGGCCGTCAACGCCCAAAAGGCGATGGGATTTGCTTCAAGCAGAGAACTGCCGGTCCTTTGGGAGATTACGAAGGGCTCCTTTATCAACAAGCTCATTGTCCTGCCTATCGTCTTTTTGCTCAGCTACTTCTATCCACCTCTAGTGACGTGGCTCTTGATGGCTGGAGGGCTCTATCTGGCCTATGAGGGGGCGGAGAAGGTGATCGAATATCTCTTTCACCATAAAAGCCACCACGAGAGTGAGCCAAAGCCTCTTAGCAAAGAGGAGATATTGGCCAAGGAGGCCAAGAAGATCAAATCGGCTATTCGCACCGATCTTATCTTATCATTAGAGATCGTCATCATCGCCATGAGCGCCATCAAAGCCGACTCCTTTTTGGAACAGGCCATTGCGGTGACGATCGTGGCCTTTTTGGCGACGATCGGGGTCTATGGTATCGTGGCGCTGATTGTACGGATGGATGATATAGGATTCTATCTCATCGGTACTGGTACGAAGATTGGAGAGGTGGTAGGAAAATTTTTGGTGGCGGCTTTGCCAAAAGTGGTCAAGGCCCTTGGCTATATCGGCACCTTCGCTATGCTTTTGGTGGCTGGTTCTATCTATACCCACCATATCGAAGCGCTCCACCATCTTGCGCAAAAGGTGCCGGGATGGGTGGCCGATCTTGTCGTGGGGCTGGTAATTGGGCTTGCTATGGTGGGAATAGTCAAGGTGATCGAAAGAGTCAAAAATTAAATTTAGCTAAAATTAATACTTTTTTAAGTAAAATTGCGAACTCAAAGAGAAAGGGGTGAGATTTGTTCGAGACGCTTTCAAACTCGTTTACCAACGCCATCAAGAAGATCCGCTTTAGCGACGACGAGAAGGCCCTCAAAAAAGCGCTTGCGGAGCTCAAGAAGAGCCTGCTCAAAGCGGATGTCCACCACAAAGTGGTCAAAGAGCTCTTGAATCGGGTGGAGCTCGATACCAAAAAAGAGGGCATTGGGCGAGAGAGTTTTTTAAAAGCGCTTCAGAAAAATCTCACCGACATTCTCACTGCCCCTGGAGGCAAAAGCGGTTTCGTCTATGCTTCCAAGCCGCCAACAGTCGTGCTCATGACAGGATTGCAAGGAAGCGGGAAAACCACCACTTCGGGAAAACTTGCCAACTATCTCAAGCTTCGAGGCAAGAAGACTCTTTTGGTAGCGGCGGATCTGCAGCGACTAGCTGCTGTGGAGCAGCTGCGCCAGATTGCTGAGCAGATCGAGGTGGACTTTTTTGGTGAGGAGGGTGTGGGAGATCCGGTGCGGGTGGTCGAGGACGCTTTAAAATTGGCAAAAGAGAAGCTCTACGATGTGGTGATCATCGATACCGCCGGGCGGCTGGCTATCGATGAGGAGCTCATGGAGCAGCTCAAAGAGGTCAAAAAAGCGGCCAATCCCGACGAGGTCTTCTACGTCGCCGACTCCTTGACGGGGCAAGATGCGGTACGGAGCGCCGATACCTTCAACAAAGAGGTAGGCCTTACGGGCGTGATACTCACCAAATACGACGGGGACGCGAAGGGGGGCGTGGCCCTGAGTCTTGCCCACCAGATCGGTGTGCCCCTTCGTTTCATCGGGACCGGCGAGAAGATGCCGGATTTGGAGGTTTTCATACCAGAAAGGATCACCAACCGCTTGATGGGGGCCGGGGATATCGAGTCCTTGGCGGAAAAGACGGCGGCGGTGATTGATGAGAAGCAGGCCAAAAAGGTGGCCAAAAAGATCGCCAAGGGTAAATTTAATTTCGTGGACTTTCTTGAACAGCTTGAATCGATCAAGAAGATGGGAAGCCTCAAAAACCTCATCTCCATGATCCCGGGGATGGGCAACATGGCCAAAGCGATAAAAGACCTCGATCTTGAAAACTCTCAAGAGATCAAAAAGATCAAGGCGATGATCAACTCCATGACCCCAAAAGAGCGCAAAGACCCCGATCTCATCCTCAAGAACAACTCCCGCAAGAAAAGGATCGCAAAAGGATCTGGGCTCACTCTCCAGGAGGTCAATAAGATCCTCAAGCAGTTCAATCACGCTGCGAAATTCGCCAAGAAGTTCGCGGGCAAGAAGGGGATGCAAGATATGCAAAACATGATGAAGCAGATGGGTGGGGGCGGATTTCCCAGATAGGATATTTTGACCTCTTTACATTTCGGTGTGAAGAGGTTAGAATAACTTGAAAAAAGGAGACCATAGTGGTAGCGATTAGACTTGCTAGATTTGGACGAAAGAAGAGACCTTTCTATCGAATCGTCGTAACTGATAGCAGAAAAAGACGAGATAGCGGATGGATCGAGATCATCGGATACTACAATCCACTCACAGATCCGGCCACTGTCAAAGTGGATGAGGAGAGACTGGAGTACTGGCTCAAAACCGGTGCGAAGATGAGTGAGCGGGTAAAGAAGATCACCGGAAAGTAGTATGGTAGAAGATTTTGTACGGGAGTTTGCTAAGCTTTTAGCAAACCATCCCGAGGATGTGGAGGTCGTGCTCAATAAGATCAACGACACCTATGCCCAGATCACAATCTACGCCAACAAGGCCGACGCCGGAAAAATCATCGGCAAAGAGGGCAAGATGATAGGAGCCATCAAGACGCTGATTTCCGGCTGCAAGGCCAAAGATGGAGTGAGCTACAAGATCAACGTCCAGCCAAAGGAGTGAGTTTGAAAAAGCTTGCTGTCGCCAGGCTTGGGCGAAGCGTGGGGCTTAGGGGTGAGATGAAGCTCCACGATCTAAGCGACTTTCCCCAGCAGTTTGTCGAAGGCGCTATTTTTCAAAGTGATCGAGGAGAGCTTGAGATTGAGCGCTACAATCCCCGGCGAGGCACGATAAAATTCAAAGGCGTCGATACCCCCGAAGATGCCAAAAGACTCACCAACGCCTATCTCTATAGCACCCAAGAGCAGACCAAAGAGCAGATCGAGCTTGGGGAAGGGGAGTATTTTTGGTTCGATATATTAGGAAGCGATGTCTACGAGAGTGGGGAGCTTCTTGGTAAGGTCGAGGATATCCAGCGCTTTCCGGCGGCGGACTATCTTCTGATCAAAACCGATAAGAGACTCACGGATCGGGGTATGCCAAAGAGCTTCATGATCCCATTTCTCGATCGATTCATCCAAGAGGTGGATACAGAGCGCAAAAGAATCGACGTCGTCGGTGGCAAAGAGATACTGGAAGCTTCATGAAAATAACCTTCCTAAGTCTCTTTCCAAACCTTTTGAGAGGCTACTTTCAAGACTCCATTTTAGGGCGGGCCAAAGAGAAGGGGCTTTTTGAAGTGGAGTTTGTCGATTTTCGTGAATTTAGCCACGATCGGCACAAGAAGGTAGACAGGCCAAAAGTTGGAGGAGGGGCTGGGATGCTTTTGGAGCCTCAGCCCTTGGCGGACGCCATCGAGGCGGTGAAGGGGCCCAGAAGCTGGGTCATATTTTTGACTCCCGCAGCCAAGCGATTCAATCAAAACGACGCCAAGCGCCTCTCTCAAAAAGAGCACATCATCTTTGTCTGCGGGCGCTACGAGGGCTTTGATGAGCGGCTCATCGAGCTCTATGCTGATGAGGTGCTAAGTCTTGGCGACTTCGTGCTTACGGGTGGAGAAGTGGCGGCGCTGGCTATGAGTGATGCGATTTTGCGAAACGTGGAGGGCGTGCTTGGCAATCCTGAGTCTTTGCGTGAGGAGAGCTTTGAGGGCAATCTTTTAGAAGCTCCCTCGTTTACTAAGCCAGACTCCTTCAAAGGTAAAAAAATCGTTTCAGAGTTTTTAAAGGGCAATCACGCTAAAATTAGCGCCTTAAAATATGATATGGCTGTGATGAGGACACGATACTACAGACCTGATAAAAGGATAGCGGATGAGAAATAGATATATCGAGCATTTTGAGCAGGCTCAGATCAAGGCCAAAGAGATCCCTCAGTTCAAAGCGGGAGATACGGTACGAGTGGCGGTAGAGATCAAAGAGGGTGACAAGAAGCGGATCCAGAACTTCGAAGGTGTCTGCATCGCCATTCGAGGAGAGGGGACGGGACGCACCTTCATCGTGCGAAAGATCGGTGCCAACAACATCGGCGTCGAGCGAATCTTCCCTCTGTATAGCGACAGCATCAAAGATATCAAAGTGGTGCGACGAGGACGTGTGCGAAGAGCCAAGCTCTACTACCTTCGTGATCGAAAAGGAAAAGCCGCAAGAATCAAAGAGCTTCGCTAAGCTCAATATTCTTGCGCTTCGCGCACCATCGCCTCAAAATATCTCTTCGCTTTTTTCGCTTTGGCGTAATCTTCCACGAAATAGAGCGTCTCATAATTTCTTCGAAACGCTGAGTTTGTCCAATTGGCTGATCCGAGTACGATCTTTTTATTGTCGAAGATGGCCAGTTTCATATGCATTTTGCCGTAGAACTCTCCTCTTTTAGAATACTTTCCTCTCAAGACATAGATGCGGATATTGCGATACTTGGCCAGATAGCCGATCTGGGAGAATCGATCGCTCGCTTGCTTTTGATCGGTGAGTATGGTGACTCTCACACCTCTTTTGGCCGCGTTTTTGACCCTTTTTGCGATCTCTTTGTTGGTGAAGCTGTATATGGCGATATCTAGGGTGTGGTGGCTCTTGTCGATCCATCTAAGAAGCTCTTTTTTTGCTGCTCTTGCCTCATAGGGGAGCATATAGAGTTCATCGCCCATAAGCACCAGTGCGATAAGGAGCAAAATATATCGAGATAGTTTCACGTTCTCTCTTTAGTCTGGGTTTAAAGAAAAAAAGATTACAATAATATTTTATCACCTTGGAGTATAATGTCAACAAACGAAAATGGAGTTTTGATGAGAGTGTTGCTGCTCAGTGACGATACAAATGTGGAGCGTGTGGTCAAGATCGCCACCGCCATCAAAGGGGCACAGATGATTGTAGCCCAAGATGACCCTTCAGATCTTGCGTGGGATGTGGCTATCATAGATCAAAGCTTTTTTGATCGGATCGGGGATTGGGATCTTGATGGAAAGAGGGTGATCT
Organism: Campylobacterota bacterium; assembly: GCA_009659895.1. Lineage (GTDB taxonomy): Bacteria > Campylobacterota > Campylobacteria > Campylobacterales > Nitratiruptoraceae > Nitratiruptor. The sequence goes on along the minus strand of PUXX01000092.1, from coordinate 38,785 downwards.
ATCTTTATAAAGATCGTGAGGCTATCCATGGCAAAAGAGAGGGTATGGATCTTAAAAAGCCCTTTTTGCCCAAGGATCTGATTCGACTCCTAGATGCCATCGATCAAGATCAGGAGCCTCTTGTACCCCAGGAGGCGCTGGAGGGGGGAGGTGTGCTCGATCATCAAGAGGTTCAAAAGATCCAAGAGCTCTTGGATGAGACCTCATCCGCTCAGACCCAGTTTCCCATGCGCCTCCAAGATATCGTCACCGCCGAGGAGATGGACACGCTCAAGAAGAGTTTGGCTCAGATGAGCTTCGAGCTAGACCAAGATCTAAGCCAGACCCAAAAACAGATCGATATCGTCATGGACAGGGGAGAAAAAGATATCAATATCACCATCACCATCAATCTCACCCTCCAGGAAGAGGGGCCAAAAAATGTTTAAAAAGGGGAGCCTTTTAGTACTCTCTGGCCCTAGTGGCGCTGGCAAGAGCACTTTGATCAAGGAGGTGCTCAGCAAAGTGGAGAATGTCTACTTTAGTATCTCCACTACGACCAGACCCATGAGAGAGGGGGAGCGTGATGGCGTAGACTACTACTTTGTCAGTAAAGAGGAGTTTGAAAAAGAGATCGAAGAGGGGCTCTTTTTGGAGTGGGCCAATGTGCATGGCAACTACTACGGAACCTCCTTGAAACCGGTGATGAGGGCTTTGGATGAGGGTAAGTTGGTCCTATTTGATATCGATGTGCAAGGGTTTGAGACCCTGATGAGGAGCTCTTTGAGAGATCTGGTGACGTCGGTGTTTGTGACGACCCCTTCGATGAGTGAGTTGAGGCGCCGTCTGGAGCTTCGGGGCAGTGATGATGAGCAGACGATCCAAAAGCGCCTTCAAAATGCCATAGAGGAGATGGCCTATATGGATCGCTACGACTTTATCCTCATCAACAGCGATCTGGAGCTATCCAAAAGAGACATGGTCTGTATCGCCAGGGCAGCGAAGTGCAAGAGGGATAAGGGCGAGATAAAGGATTTTATTCGCCACTGGAAAAATAACTAATCGGGCATTAAGCAAATTTGAGTATTATTTTACATAATAATGACACAAGGAGAGAAGATGGGTATGCCAAGTATGCCGGAACTGTTGGTGATTTTGGCCATTGTTGTTTTGCTTTTTGGAGCCAAGAAGATCCCAGAGCTTGCCAAGGGGCTTGGAAGCGGTATCAAAAACTTCAAAAAAGCGATGAGAGAGGATGAGGAAGAGGTAGCTAATCAGCCTAAAAAAGAGATCGAACAAGAGAGCGCTGCATCAACTACTCCATCAACAACCACCCAAGAGACCACAAAAGCGTAAAGAGGATTTTTCCTCTTTATCGAAGGATAGAGATTTGAAAAGAAGAGTTCAGCAAGAACTTCACAAAGTACTGCAAAAAGATATTGTCCTTGAAAAACCAAGAGAGAAGAAGTTTGGCCACTACGCCACCCCGATCGCCTTTTCACTGGCCAAGGAGCTGAGAAAATCTCCCATAATCATCGCTGATGAGATAGCCAAATCCTTTGAAGAATCACCAATTTTTGAGAAGGTCGAGCCCATCAAGGGGTATGTCAATTTCAAGCTGAGTGAATCTTTCTTGGATCAATACGCCACATGGGCCCTTCAAAACGAAGATCGCTTCGGTGCTGCAGAGGAGGGAGAGAAGATCCATCTAGAGTTTGTGAGCGCCAATCCCACTGGCCCCTTGCATATCGGTCATGCCAGAGGGGCGGTGATTGGTGAGGCGCTTAGTCGCATTGGGAAGCGTCTGGGCAATCAGATCGTAAAAGAGTACTACATCAATGACGCCGGACGTCAGATCTATCTTCTTGGTCTTTCTATCTACCTCAGCGTCAAAGAGCTTTTGGGCGAGGAGGTGGAGTGGCCCGAGGAATATTATCGGGGCGAATATATCAAGGAGCTGGCTAAAGAGGCTCTGGGGCAGTTTGGAGAGGAGGCCTTTGAGGATAGGGAGGTGATCGAGGAGCTGAGCCTTTGGGGCAAAGATCGGATGATGGAGCTCATCGTCCAAGATCTCAAGGCTGTGGGTATAGCGTTTGATAGCTTCGTGAGTGAGAAGAGTCTCTATGAGCGCTGGGATGAGGTGCTAGAGATCTTAAAGAGTCGGGGAGCCATCTACGAAAAGGATGGGAAGCTATGGCTACGATCGACGGAGTATGGGGATGAAAAGGATAGGGTCGTGGTGCGCGAAGACGGGAGGCCGACCTATCTGGCCGGAGATATCATCTACCACTACGTCAAGTTCACCCAAGGTTTCGATCGCTATATCAACATCTGGGGAGCGGATCATCACGGCTATATCGCCAGAGTCAAGGCAGCGGTGAAGTTTTTGGGATTTGATCCCAATAGGCTTGAGATCGTATTGGCCCAGATGGTCTCGCTCCTCAAAGGGGGAGAGCCTTTTAAGATGAGCAAGAGAGCGGGCAATTTCATCCTTATGAGTGATGTTGTCCAAGAGATCGGGGCTGATGCGCTGAAATTTATCTTTTTGTCCAAAAAGAGCGATACCCATTTGGAGTTTGACGTGGAGATGCTCAAAAAAGAGGATAGCTCCAACCCGGTCTACTATGTCAACTACGCTCATGCCCGAGTCCACTCTGTCTTTGAAAAGGCCGGCAAAACCCCTGAAGATGTGATAGAGGTGAAGCTGGAGGGGCTTGGAGAGGAGGCGAAAGATCTGCTTTTTGACGCTTTGGTGCTGCCTGAGGTGCTAGAGGATGCTTTCAAAAAAAGGGAGATCCAGCGTGTCACCGACTATCTCAAAGCTTTGGCGGCCCAGTTTCACAGCTTTTACAACAAGCACAGAGTCATCGGTAGTGAGTACGAAGATCGCTATCTCAAGCTCTTTTTGGTCGTGGCCCTCTCCATTCGAGTGGGGCTTGGGGTGCTTGGAATCGAAGCGAAGAAAAGGATGTAGATGATCGACAAAAGAGCCGAGCGTATCAAGGAGATCGTCGAGGAGAAAAAGGCGGAGGATGTGGAGATCATCGATACCCAAGACTCCGACTACTTCGTCGATAGGGTGGTAGTGGCGACAAGTCTGAGCGACAAGCACACAGCCGCCTTGCTCGATATCCTCAAAGAGAAACTCAAGCCCGAAGGGGAGCAGTTTTTGAAAGTCCAAGAAGGGGATGAGTGGATCGTCATCGATCTTGGGGATATCCTGGTCCATCTCATGACCGACGCCTATCGCAAAAAATACAAAATCGAAGAGTTTTTAAAAGAGCTCATGAATAAAAACGAAAGATCGTAGCAGCTGCCTTTTTGGGAAGGTGGCGCCTTTTGGGATCTTTTCTTAGAGCAGTCGAGCTGATCGGAATATCCACCGCCAATCTTTTGTACCCCTTTACCCTATATCCCCTTCGTGTCGCTACGACGAACTCCACGAGCTTTCTTAGCCGCCGATATTTATACCACTTGTGGAGTGTCGGCAGGTTGTCACTTCCGATGATGAGGTAGATCTTTTTTGGGGCGTATTTTCGCCGCAGATACTCGATGGTCTCGATGGTGTAGGTGGGGCGGTTCTGGCGGATCTCATAGTCGCAAACACGCACCTTTTTGTATGGGGCCAATATCTTTTTGAGCCATCGGAGGCGGAGTTTTGCAGGGGCTGTGAAGGAGTGCTTGAAGGGGTTGAGGTAGGTGGGCACGACGACGAGTAGGTCGATATCGAGATCTTGGAGCGCTTGTTCGATGATACGCAGATGCCCTTTATGGGGTGGATCGAAACTCCCGCCAAAAACCGCTATCTTCACATACCGCCTTTTTAACCAAAATTATAGTTAGATTTAGATAAAATCTTTTTAAATTTTTTCAAGGGGAGTCGGTGCGCCTAGGTATCAACGGATTTGGCCGAATCGGACGGGCGGTGGTGCGCTCTTTGGATTGCGGCGTGGAGCTGGTGGCCATCAATGAGATCATGAGTACACAGATGATGGCCTACCTGCTCCAATACGATACGGTCCATGGCACCTTCGATCAAGAGGTGGAGGCGCTGGGTGAGGATCGCTTGAGGATCGGGGATCGGATCGTGCGTGTCACCCACTGCTTTGACCCTGCTCAGATCCCTTGGGGGGATCTGGATGTGGTGATAGAGGCGACAGGGAAGTTTTTGAGCCGCGAACTTGCCCAAGGCCATCTTCGCCATGTCAAGAAGGTGATCCTCTCCGCTCCAGCTACGGATGATACCCCCACTTTCGTCTATGGTGTCAACCATCACCTCTATCAAAACCAAAGCATCATCTCAAACGCCAGCTGTACTACCAACTGCCTGGCACCCGTGGCGATGATCCTGGATCGGCACTTTGGTATCCAAAAGGCCCTGATGACGACGGTCCATAGCTATACCATCGATCAGAACCTTCTTGATAGTGATCATAAAAGGGAGTTTCGCAGATCAAGAGCCGCGGCGCAAAATATCATCCCCACCACCACAGGAGCTGCGAGGGCCCTTTATAAAGTACTGCCAGATCTCAAAGGCAAGTTCGATGGCAGGAGCGTGCGAGTACCCGTAGCGGATGTATCGATCATGGATCTCTCTTTGGTTTTGGACAAAGCTGTGATCAAAGAGGAGGTCAATGCCCTTTTTGAGAGCTATGCTCAAAAAGAGCTCAAAGGTATCTTGGGAGTAGATAGAGACTTTAGGGTCTCTAGCGATTTTTTAAATTCACCTCTAAGCTCCATAGTCGCTTTGGATCTGACCCAGGTGGTGGATGGAAATCTATTGAAGGTGATGAGCTGGTACGACAACGAGTGGGGTTACGCCAACCGGCTCATCGATATGGCAAAATTTATAACAAAGGAGTAGGATGCGTATTCGATCTATTAAGGAGCTGCAATTCAATCCCGGCGATAGCGTCTTTATACGGTGTGATTTCAATGTCCCTTTGGATGAGTATGGCAATATCACCGACGATCGAAGAATCAGAGCGGCACTTCAGACTATCCGCTACTGCCTCGATCACGACTGTCGTATCGTGCTTGCTAGCCATCTGGGCAGACCCAAAGGGTACGATGAGCGCTACTCTTTGAAGCCCGTAGCCAAGAGGCTCCATTCGCTTCTGAAGCAAGATATCATCATGGCCAAAGACGTGGTGGGCGAAGATGCCAAGGCCAAATTCGCCAAACTCCAGCCCGGTGAGATCTTGCTGCTCGAAAATCTGCGCTTCGAGCCTGGAGAGACCAAGAACGATCCAGAATTTGCGAAGAAGCTGAGTGAGTTTGGGGACTTCTATGTCAACGACGCCTTTGGCGTGAGCCACCGAGCCCACGCTTCGGTGGAGGCGATCACCAGATACTACGACAGCTGCCACAAAGCCGCCGGGTTTTTGCTGCTCAAAGAGATCAAGTATCTCTATAAGCTCCTGGAAAATCCGGTACGTCCCTTCGCTGCTATCGTGGGAGGAAGCAAAGTCTCTAGCAAGCTAGAAGCTCTTATCAATCTGCTTCCAAAAGTAGATAAGATGATCATCGGTGGCGCCATGGCCTTTACTTTTCTCAAGGCCCTTGGATACGAAGTAGGAAGGAGTCTGGTCGAAGAGGATCTTATCGATGAGGCCAACAACATCATGAAAAGAGCCAAGGAGCTTGGGGTGAAATTCTATCTTCCTGTCGATTTTGTCGTGGCTCCTGAGCTCAAAGAGGACACTCCCGTCAAATACGCTCCCTACCAGGAGATCCCCAAGGAGTGGATGGGACTAGATATCGGTCCAGCTTCTACCAGGCTTTTTACCGAAGCGCTCAATGATGTGCAGACCATCATCTGGAATGGGCCGATGGGGGTCTTTGAGATGGACAAATTTGCTAGAGGCAGCATCAAGCTAGCCCACTATGTCGCCCAAAGCTACGCTACGACCATCATCGGCGGCGGGGATACGGCCAGCCTCATCGAAAAGGCAGGAGTCAGTGATGAGGTGACCTTCATCTCCACAGGTGGGGGTGCAAGTCTGGAGCTTTTAGAAGGCAAGGTCTTGCCTGGAATCAAAGCTTTAGAGGTGGATGATGATACTGGCTGCTAATTTCAAGATGAACCACACGAGAGCCTCTACCAAGCTCTATATCGATCGTCTCCAGATCTGTGGCAAGCCAGAAAACATCCAGATCTATCTCTTCCCCCCTTTTACTGCTTTGGATAGATATGAAAGCGTGGCGGTCATAGGGGCTCAAAACGGCTATCCGGCGAGGAATGGCTCTTATACGGGAGAGATCGGTCTAGAGCAGCTTGAGGAGTTTGAGATCAAGACTATCTTGCTAGGACATAGCGAAAGAAGGCATCTTTTGGGAGAGGATCAAGAATTCATAGCCAAGAAGTTTGACTTCTACAAACAAGCTGGCTTTGAGATCTTTTATTGTGTAGGGGAGACTCTGGAGGTAAGAAAGAGCGGCTCCAAAGAGCTCATGGAGGCCTATTTGGAGGCTCAGCTAGAGGGGATCGATACAGCCTATGAGAAGCTTGTCATCGCCTACGAGCCGGTCTGGGCCATAGGTACTGGCCAAAGCGCCACGCCTCAAGATATCCAAGAAGCTCTGGCCTATTTGCGCACCAAAAGTGGTGCGCCTTTGTTATATGGAGGAAGCGTCAAGCCCCAAAACATCGCTCAGATCTTAGAGATCTCTGAGTGTGATGGGGCGCTGATCGGTACGGCTAGCTGGGATGTGGAGCAGTTTTGTGAAATGATTCAAATCGCAAAGGAGTTATGATGGGTTTGATGGAAGGAAAGAAGGGATTGATCGTCGGTGTAGCCAACAACAAATCGATCGCCTACGGTATCGCCAAGGCCTGCAAGGAGCAAGGAGCTGAGCTTGGTTTTACTTATCTTAATGATGCGATCAAAAAAAGAGTCGAGCCTATCGCCAAGGAGATGGGAAGCGATAAGATCTATGAGCTAGATGTAAGTGAGCCAGATCATTTTCAAAGACTCCAAGAGGCGATCGAAAAAGATTTCGGCAAGATCGACTTCTTCGTCCACTCTGTCGCTTTTGCTCCAAGAGCCGCTCTTGATGGGAGATTTGTCGATACGACCAAAGAGGCCTTTGAGATTGCGATGAATATCTCTGTCTATAGCCTTCTGGAGCTGACACGTACCCTCTTGCCTCTTATGAATGAGGGTGGGAGCATCTTGACGCTCAGCTATCTTGGCTCTGTGCGCTATATTCCCCATTACAACGTCATGGGCGTGGCCAAAGCGGCGCTGGAGGCTAGCGTGCGCTACCTAGCAGCAGATCTTGGACCGCAAAATATCCGGGTCAACGCCATAAGTGCTGGGCCTATCAAGACTTTGGCTGCCAGTGGCATCGGGGATTTTCGCACGATACTCAAATGGAACGAGGCCAACGCTCCGCTGCGCCGAAACGTCACCATCGAAGAGGTGGGCAACAGCGCCATGTATCTGCTGAGCGATCTATCCAGCGGTGTAACGGGCGAGGTCCACTATGTCGATGCTGGATATCATATCATGGGTCTTGCCGAAGTAGAGGAGGTCGATGGCAAAACAGTGTTGGTCTGGGACCGAATAAAAGATTAAATGGCACAAAAATAACAAAAGTTTAAGGATACTTTGTTATAATTTTCGTTGTGAACTACAATTATGCAAAAAAAGGAGTAAGAATGAAATTGGCAAAACTTAGTCTTGCTGCGATCGTTGCGCTTGGTGTGAGTGCATTCGCAGACGTTGAGAATGTGAAGTTTAGTGGAAATGCGAAACTTTACTATGGCACAAATGATATGGATCCAAACGATCTTTTCGATCAGAAAAACTCTTATGGACAAGCAGCTGCGAATATCGCTATGAGCGCAGATCTAGCTGACGGCGTAGCTGGCAAGATCAGAGTAACAGGTCTTTCTACGCTTGGACTTGAGAACAACCTTGTAAGCAATGTATGGGCTGGCGCTTTCAGCAAAGACGGGAACTTCGTAGGAACCTCTTCTCAGTGGTGGGTGAGCGAAGCTTGGCTTGCCAAGACTTTCGGCAACACTACAATCAAAGTAGGACGACAAGAGCTTGATACTCCTCTGGCTTTCAGTGAAAAGTGGAATATCGTAGAAAACACTTTTGACGCTGCTGTGGTACTCAACAGTGACCTTCCTGAGACTACATTGGTAGGTGCATGGGTTGGACGAGGAAACGGCGCTCCTGATGGATATGTGGTCAACGGTATCGAAAACGGTAGCGATCCTTTCCAAACATATGTCAAAGAGGGTGCTTACGCTGTAGCAGCTATTACGAAGCTCATCCCTTACACTACCGCGCAGGTATGGTACTACAACGTCGTCCAAGTAGCGCAGGCTTGGTGGTTGCAAGGTGATGTGAACCTTGAGGAGTTCGTACCTGGCCTTACTGGTGGTATCCAGTATGCGAACATCGATCCAGACGCCTCTGGTGTCGATACATCTAGCGCTGTGGCCCTCAAGCTTGGCTACACTGTCGAAAATGGATTGAAGCTTGCTGCTGCATACTCCACTACCGACGAAGATGGGGTCGTGCCTATCGCAAACACAGCTACTGGCCTAAGCGCTGGTTCTCAGAGCAAGCTCTACACAGAAGCTTGGTGGAACTACGGATACGTAGGCCGACCAGATACTGATACATTCATGATCTCAGCTGAGTACAACATGGAAGATGTAGCTGACTTCTACGCTCAGTATACCAACGCTGACGGTGGTAAAAACGCTGGCAATATTGATATGAGTGAATTTGCTTTGACAGCTAGCAAGTCTTTTGGTAGCCTTGATGCGACTTTGGCCTTCATCTACACTGACGCTGACGATCAAAACGACGCTGATAGCTACAACACTGTACAAGTCTACCTCACATACAACTTCTAAGCATTCTTCGGGCCTTGGGCCCGAATATTTTACCCCTTTTTAAACTCCTCTTCGTTACAATCTATCCAAAGAGTCATAAAGGATAGAGATGAAAAAAGCGCTTTTTACTGCGATTGTGGCTGGGATCTTCTTGTATGCTGGCGAATATATCACCCTGGATAATGGAAAAGTGATCCTGCTCAAACCTGATGGTACCTGGCAGGAGGTGAAGGTGGTCAAGAAAGGAGCTGATACCATCGCCATCAAGCCCGATGGGACTTGGGAGAGAGTGGAGGCTAAGAAGATCGAGGCTGCCAACAAGCTGGAGACGGCTGTGGATAAAAAGTACAAAGACGACCCCTTGGTCAAAACCCTTATAGGTAGGTGGAGGGGGGATGGGATCTACTATCAGTTCGATTATGATAATGCCATCTTGAGAAAGAAAGAGGGTCATACCACCAGGACTATTACGGGAAAGTGGATTGTTGAAAAGGTGGATGAAAAAAGTAGACGTGTCGTGGTCAATATCGGAGAGGGGGCTAGGCTTGGATTCGTCACTTTTGGTGGTGATATCAGGAAGCTTCGCATCGTCGATGAGAACACCATCGTCGATGAGACCGAAAAGATCGACGGCAAAGTCTATACTCTCCATAGAGTGCGATGAGCTCTATTTTACTAAGAAAGATTGCCTATCTTGGAGGGATGATCTTTCTTATCTCCCTAATCTCCTTTTTTGCCATTCATCTAGCTCCCAACTCCTTTTTGAGCGCTGGAGAGCTCAACCCCAACATCACGCAAGAGACGATTGAACATCTCAAAAAGATCTATGGTCTGGATAAACCTCTGTGGGAGCAGTATCTCTCATGGCTTTGGGCGATGATGCATCTAGACTTTGGTGTCTCTTTTGCCAGTGGCAAGCCGGTGATTGTAGAGATCAAGGAGCGTTTAGGCGTGACCTTGGGGATCAATATCGTCTCCATGGCCATTATTTTTGGTATCTCCTTCTATCTTGGGATTCGATCGGCCCTCAAGGAGGGAAGTTGGTTCGATACTGTGGTGCGTCAGCTCTCTTTGGTCTCCTTTTCGATGCCCTCTTTTTATCTAGCTCTTTTGTTGATTATCTTTTTGAGTGTGAAGTTAGGGCTCTTTCCTATCGCTGGTCTTCACTCTCTTGAGCCAAAAGAGGGATTGGCCTACTATCTCGATCTGGCCTGGCATCTGGTACTGCCGATCTTTGTGGTGGTCTTTGTGGGGTTTGGGACACTGACACAATATATTCGCTCTTTGACCTTGGATATTCTCAAAAGCGACTATATCTTTTTTGCAAAAGCCAGGGGTGTAGAGCAAAAGGATATCGTCACCTATTTCATCATCCCAAACCTCAAGCCTCCTATCATCACGATGCTAGGACTCTCACTGCCTGGAATCATCGGAGGCAGCGTCATTTTGGAGTCGATCTTCTCTATCAACGGTATGGGACTTTTGTTTTATCAAGCGGCGTTGGCCAGGGACTATCCGGTAATCATGGGGATATTGATCATCACCGCTTTTTTGACGCTTTTGGGAAATATGCTGGCGGATCTAGCCTTGATGAGGCTAAATCCATATATGAGAGATTAATCTTTGAAAAGATCGGCCAGGGTGATTTTGGGCTCTTGGGACTCCTCTTGTTTTTGCTCTATAGCCGAGCCCTTCTCCACGAGCTCTATCTCATAGCCGGTGAGCATGGAAGCTAGGCGGATGTTGATACCGTTTTTGCCGATGGCTTTGGATTTTTGATCGGGCGGGAGCGTCACGATCGCTTTGTCTCCCTCGATCTTGACTGAGGTGATGATGGCTGGGCTAAGACTCCTGGCCACGAAGATCTCAGGCACGGGGGAGTACTCGATACAGTCGATATTTTCTCCTTTGAGCTCTTTGCTTACTGCATTGATTCGCACTCCCTTGACGCCCACGCAAGCCCCCACGGGATCGATCTTGGGGCTGTGGGATGAGACTGCTACTTTGGCTCTCTCACCCGGGATTCTAGCGACCTTTTCGATGGTGACAAGACCATCTTTGATCTCAGGGACCTCCAGCTTTAAGAGCTCTTCTAGAAATTTTGGCGTGGTTCTAGAGAGTTCTAGGTAGATGCCGTAGACTTTGTCGATGACGACACGTCTTAGGATCGCCTTGAGGACATCTCCTACCTTGAAGCTCTCACCTTTGATGCGGTATCGTCTAGGCAGGACTCCTTTGACCTCATCGATCTCTACGTAGGTATTTTCATCCTCGTCCACCCTCGTGACGGTACCGCTGATGATCGTGCCCACACGCTGCTTGTACTTTTCAAAGAGCTGCTCTTCGATGAGGCGCTGGATATGGTATTCGATCTCGTTGTGGAGGCGCATGGCAGCAGTGCGCCCCAGTTTCTCTAGCTCCACTGGGTAGCGCAGCTCATCTCCTACCTCCACGTCCGGATCGATCTCTTTGGCTTCGCTGAGCTTGATATAGCGCTGAGGTTCCGTTTGGGCTCGCTCATCCTCATCTTCTACGACCTGGACCTTTTGGTAGATGGCCATCTTCTTACTCTTTTCATCCAGCTCCGCCTCAAACTCCAGATCTTCGCCCAAGAGACGTTTGGCGGTGTTGACGAAAGCTTTTTTGATCGCTTCGGTCACCTTTTCGACACTAAGACCCTTTTCATGGGCGATAGATTCGATGATATCCATAATCTTTTCCATAACGCTATCCTTTAAAATCTCTTGATTGCATGTACCGGGGGATTGAGAAGCTTGCTAATTTTACAAAAAAAAGTCTTCAATTTAGTTTAATATCAAATTTTGATATAATTACAAATTACAAAAAGCACCAAAAGGGATGTGATGGAACTCAAACTGGCCAGAGAGGATCTAAAAAGCAAGCCAAAGACGATAACCCTAGAAAAGATCGAAGAGATGGTAAAAAAGAGCGGAGATAAGATATTTTATTTTGATAGGGAGAACTCTCATAAAAGTTTGGTGGAGTTGGTGGAGTATTTTGAGCAAAAGGGGTATAGCGTCTATTTTCGAGAAGTCAAATATGGTCTTGATGAGAACGACTATATCTATGAGGTGCATATTCTAGCATGAAAAAGCTCTATATCGAAACCCTTGGATGTGCGATGAATGTGCGTGATAGCGAGCATATCATCGCTGAACTGACACAAAAGGAGGAATTTGAGCTCACCTCAGATCTGACGCAAGCGGATCTGATCCTCATCAACACCTGTAGTGTGCGAGAAAAGCCGGTCCACAAGCTCTTCAGTGAGATCGGCTACTTCAACAAGGTCAAAAAAGAGGGGGCAAAGATTGGTGTGTGTGGCTGTACCGCAAGCCATCTAGGAGAGGAGATCATCAAAAAAGCCCCCTTTGTGAGCTTTGTCCTGGGAGCCAGGAATGTCAGTAAGATCACTGAAATCATCCACAAAGACAAAGCCGTGGAGGTCGATATCGATTATGATGAGAGTACCTACGCCTTTAGCGACTTTCGCAGCTCCCCTTACAAAGCCTTTGTCAATATCTCCATAGGGTGTGATAAGAAGTGTACCTTCTGTATCGTGCCAAGTACGAGAGGAGAAGAGATCTCCATTCCACCAGAGCTCATCGTCCAGGAGGCCAAAAAGGCAGCCCAAAAGGGGGCGAAGGAGATCTTTTTATTGGGGCAAAATGTCAACAACTACGGGCGGCGTTTTAGCGACAGGGATCGAGATGTCGATTTTACCGATCTTTTGAGAATGGTAAGCCAGATCGATGAGGTGGAGCGGATTCGGTTTACCTCGCCTCATCCTCTCCATATGGATGACAAGTTTTTGGAAGAGTTCGCCTCAAATCCCAAGATCTGCAAGTCGATGCACATGCCTTTGCAAAGTGGCAGCACCAAGATCCTTCGGGCCATGAAGCGTGGATATACCAAGGAGTGGTTTTTGGATCGAGCGGCCAGACTTAGGCAGATGGTGCCGGATGTGAGGATCTCTACCGACATTATCGTGGGTTTTCCTGGTGAGAGTGATGAGGATTTTGCCCATACCATCGATGTGGTTGAGCGTGTAGGCTTTGAGCAGATCTTTAGCTTCAAGTATTCTCCTAGACCTCTTACGCCAGCGAAGGATTATGACAATCAAGTGCCCCAGGAGATCGCTAGCCAAAGACTCTCTTATCTGCAAGATCTCCATCTAAAGATGCTTGATTCTATCAGCGCCAGGGAGCTTGGCAAGATCTACAATGTCTATTTTGAGGAGCTCAAACCAGGAGGCTATGTGGCTGGTCGCACTGACAACAACTGGATCGTCAAGGTCAAAGGGAGCGAGGAGCTCTTGGGCAAGTTTGCAGATGTGCGTATCACCAAGCCCGGCCGACTGGGGCTAGAGGGCGAAGTGATCGTGTGATATGCTCAGAAAAAGAGTGCTTTTGTGGCTGCTTCCTCCCCTTGGAGCGCTGCTGATTCGTGGCCTTTTTTTGACCTGCAAAAAGCGCTACCATCTTCGATCCCTCCCCGATGAGCCTCTCATCATCGCCTTTTGGCATGGCAATCTTTTGATGCAGCCATTTTTATACAAAAGAGTTCGGCCCAAAAGAAAGGTATGGGTGATGATCAGCGAGCATTTCGATGGGGAGCTGATCGCTAGGATCATAAGCTATTTTGGTTTTGGAGCGGTGAGAGGATCGCCAAAGAAAGGGGGCGCTAAAGCCTTGATAGGGGCTTTACGAAAGCTCAAGGAGGGAGATGATGTAGCCATCACTCCCGATGGGCCTAGAGGACCTATCTATAGCGTAGCGCCCGGTATCGTAGCTCTAGCTCAAAAGAGCGGCGCTTACATCGTCCCTTTTGCTTATCGTTGTGATCGTTGCTGGAGGCTTGGAAGCTGGGATCGCTTCATGATCCCAAAGCCCTTTAGTACGATCGATTTTTATGTGGGTGAGCCTTTGAAGATCGATGGGATGGAGCAAGAAGAAGCTAAAGCGTTTATAAAGGATCAGATGTTACAATACACCTAATTTCGCCAAAAAAGAAAAAATTATGGTATTTTTCGATAGCGACAAGCAGTCTCTCCAGGTCTTTGTCGATCCCAAGGGAGATCGATGGAGGGTCCAGTACGACCAAGAAGAGCTGGCTAGATTTTTCAAGGAGCATCCACGCACGAGCCTCTTGGCACCTTTTGTCTTTTTGGCTGAGGTGGCCAAAAGAGGGTCGAAAAATCGAAACCTCTATCTTCTTGTGCTGCCAAATCACATCTATATGGCGATTTTTCAAAAGGATGTTCCAATCTTTTGGAAGATCGTGCCCCAAAAGATCGAAGAGCTCCCCTCGATCATAGCTTTGGCGCTACGAGAGTTTTATGAACTGCCCTATGCCGATTTTGTCGACTCTATCCAGATCTACGCCGACAAGCCCATAGCTCATGAGAAGATCCAAAAAGAGCTTCTTATTCCCGTAGAATTTCACTCCCTGCAAGAGAGTCTCAAGAGCTTGCCGATCCAGTCGATCCAGATCCAGCCTCCAAAAGAGCGGACATATTTGCGCAATCTCTTGTTGGCTGCTGCTGCGATTATCTTGGTGGTGGTCTTGATCAAACTCTTCTTGAGCCAAAAGAACGCTTTGCTAGAAGAGCAGATCCAGGGTTATCTCAAGGAGCAGGTAGCCATTGGCAATCAAAACAACGAAAATAAAGCTCTGCTCATGAGACTCCAAAAATATCGGCCCACGATCGAGCGGCTAGAAGAGCAAAATAGTATTCTCCAAAACAAGATCAAGGAGGTCTTCGATCTCATTCCCCCAAGAAGCTATCTCCAAAAGGCGATTTTTGATCGAGACTCTTTGATACTGGAGGGGGTGACGCTAGATCGTAAGGAGATCGAGGAGTTTGTGGATAAGAGCCTGGCCCAAAAATATGATCTGCACAGAGTCGCCTTTGAAAGAGGAGATGAAGGGCTGCGATTTAGACTTATCTATAAAGAGAGACGATGAGAAAAAAGACACTGCTCCATATCCTGCTCATAGCGCTTTTTTTTACACTCTTTGTAGGCTTTTTGGTCTGGTTTGTGGTGGTACCAGAACTTGATCGAAACGTGGAGCTGACCAATAGAGTGCACAAGCAGCAAAAACTTAAATCGGACATGGAGGAGCTCAATAAAAGCTTGCAAAAAAGACTCCAATCCCAAATAGGATATGTGCGCTATTTGGATCAAGGCAGACTCAAGGGTCTCCATACGGCGATTTTAGAGATCGATCCAGATGCTCAGATCCAAAAGATCTCTTCGCAAGAGGAGATGTATCATGTGGTGATGATGGTCGATTCGCCCAGGGAGTTTTTCATGCTTTTTGACAAAATCAAACAGGATGCGCTAGGGATTTTGATCATGGAGCCGGTACGTTTCAAAAAGATCGACGATCGGATCGAAGTCGATTTTTTTGCAAAAGTCTACGATTTTGCTCGATAGTCTCCACCCCAATACCGGCAGTGGCGATATAGGGGCGAAGAGGTGCCGGGATTTTGGCTCTTCGTAGGCGCTCTTTGATTTTTTTAGGAACTCTTTCTTGGCTATGGGGTGCTATATAGATAAGATCTTGAGTGATACCAAAGGCGATAGATCCGGCCAAGACCCCCTCTTTTTGACGTAGAATCTCCCTTTTTTGAGAAGCGCTGGCTAGATAGCCCAATTTTTTGCATATACGATCGATCACTCGCATAGTCTGACCTGGGGTAGAGGGTTTGGCGGCGATGTAGAGGTCGTGGATCTGGCGATAGGAGAGCTGGCTGAGGAGGGCTTTTTTGTCTTCTAGGAGGTAGGCGAAGCTTCGCTTGAGCCCTAAGGCGAACTCCTCCATGAAAGGTTTAGCGTAGTGGTGGCGGATATAGTTGCGAAAATAGGAAGTATCCTCGTTGCTCTCATCATGAAAGTATGGGATCTGGCGATTGGCAAGATAGGCCAGGATCTCCTTTTTTGTATGAAAGAGCAAGGGTCGTATGATCTTGTAGCCTCTTTTGTGCAGGAGAGGCTCCAACCCCACCAGCTCCCCAAGGCCCGCTCCTTTGGAGAGCTGCATCAAAAACCACTCAAACTGATCGTCTAGATGGTGGGCCGTAAGCAAAGTATCATACCCCTCTTTGGCTATGATCGTCTCAAAGAAATGGTAGCGAAAGGATCTGGCCCTTGCTTCAAAATTGGAAGGAAAAGAGGGGGCGTGGGAGATATAGATCTTTTTGCCATATTTTTGGGCCAGATCTTTGGCGTGGGCGATCTCTTTGATGCTTTGGGCTCTTGTGCCGTAATCAACGATGGCGATATCAAAAGGGATATCGTGCTCTAAGAGCAAAAAGAAAAGAGCGCTCGAATCGCTGCCGGCGGAGAAGGCCAGGAGATTTTTGGACCTTTTAAGGAGCTTTTCGTATAAGAGTTCCAACCAGCTTCTCTCCTGCTCTTTGGGTGATATGGACATGGTAGCGTGATCCGATACGAAGATCGTTGATCTTAGAGTCATTGATGAGGATCTCCCCGTCCACCTCAGGAGCCCAGATCTTTTTGCGCGCACCAAGAAGCAGATCGCTCTCTTGACTACTTCCTTCCAAATAGGCCTCGACCTCTTTGCCAAGATCTTGATCCAGGCTCTTTTGGAGCTTCTCTTTGACGATCCTATCGAGTCTGGCCAGACGCTCCTCCACAAGCTGTGGGGGAACCTTCTCTTCCATCTCAAAAGCGCTCGTCCCCTCCTCGTCGCTGTAGGCGAAGAGGTTGATCCTATCGAAATCGAACTCTTCTAAGAAGCTCTCAAGCTCTTTCACATCCTCCTCCCTCTCTCCCGGATGGCCTACGATGAGGCTGGTACGCAAGAAGGAATCTGGAACCGATCGCATCCGATAGAGAAGCTCTTTCGTCTTTTGTGCACCGATGCCCCGTTTCATGAGCTTGAGGAGGCGGTCGCTGATATGCTGGATGGGCATCTCATAGTAGTTGACGAAGATAGACGATTGTGCGATGGCGTCGATCATGGCGGGGGTGGTGGTGGAGGGATACAGATACAAGATCCTAGCGCTCTTGATCCCTTCGATCTTCTCTACTGCTTCGATGAGTCTGACAAGTCCCTCTTTGATCCCATGATCGCGCAGATAGGAGCTGCTGTCTTGACTTACGAACGTAAAATCGACGAAGCCCCGATCGACGAGCCTTTTTATCTCTGCGACGATATCCTCGATGGGGCGGGACTGGAGGAGGCCTTTGAAGGAGGGTATGGCACAGAAGCTGCACCGTTGATTGCACCCTTCGCTAAGCTTAATATAGGCGTGGAAGTTGGAGCCGGTGATGAGGCGCTCCTCTTTTTGTATGAGATAGACCTGGTCGCTAAAGGAGCTTCGCTTTTGGCGCACCAGCTCATCGATCCTGGCGTAGTCGCCTACACCTGTAAAGATATCGACTTCTGGCAGTTCTTGTTGGAGCTCATCTTTGTAGCGCTCGCTCAAGCAGCCCGCCATGACCAAGATAGAGTCCTTTTTACGCTGGGCGTGGAGATTGAAGATGGTCTGGAGACTCTCCTCTTTGGCAGCTCCTATGAATCCACAGGTATTGACGATGAGAAGATCAGCTTGGGCTGGATCTTGGGTGATGGTGTATTCGGGGAGTTTGGCTAGCATCACCTCCGTATCCACCAAGTTTTTGGTACAGCCCAAGGAGACGACATGGAGTTTCTTCATCGGTAATCCTTCATGGCCGCTCTAGCTTCTCGATCCATGATCTTTTTCTTGAGGCTCTCTCTTTTGTCGTGGAGGCTCTTTCCTTTGGCTAGGGCGATTTCTAGTTTGGCGATGTTTTTGTTGTTGAAATAGAGCCGAAGAGGAACAAGCGTATAACCCTTTTCGCTGGTCTTGCCTAGAAGCTTATCGATCTGTTTTTTGTGGAGCAGCAGCTTTCTAGGCCGTTTTTCGTCGGGGCGGAAGTGGGGATTGGCAGAGTCTAGATGGCTAATATGCATCCCAAAGACATAGGGTTCCCCTTTGACGAACTTGACGAAGCTATCCTTGAGGTTGACTCTGCCGGCCCGTATCGCCTTGACTTCGCTGCCCTCTAGGACCAGGCCCGCCTCATATTTCTCAAGGATCTCAAAATCGTGATAGGCTTTTTTGTTGGTGGCGATGATTTTCATCTTTTGCTCCTAAGTAGCGTGCTGCCGCTTCCGCTTAAAAACCACTCCTTTTGATATCTTCTTAGATCTGGACACAGATCCAAGGCGCTGGAGTAGAGATCGTTGGCTTTCGTTGGCGCAATTGTAGCCAAAATTTCGCTCGATTTCATCGCTGTGAGTTTTTGGGCCATAGGCAGATCGAAGCGCAGGTGGTTGCGCCGCCAGTTCTGGTAAACTTTGGCGGTGTCGCAGTGGATGGGCAAGAGCTTGAGCTCCAGGGGAGGGATGTCATCTTCGAAAGGCTCGATGATCTCCCCGATTCCGCTGACGTTCGCTGAGGGGAGCTGGCTGAGGAAAAAAGGCACATCGGCCCCTATGGATGCTCCAATGCTCATGAGATCTTGGGAGCTGAGATTGAGTTCTAGCCTTTCTTGACACATGAGCAAAAAGGCAGCCGCATCACTGCTGCCACCCCCAAGACCTGCTCCTTGGGGGATCGCTTTGTCTACCTTTAGGGCGTGCTCCTTGAAAAAGGGGACGATTTTTGGGAAGCGCTCCAAAAGCTTAAGATAGGCTTTGTAGATGATATTGTGTTCGGTTGGAAGATCCATGCCAAGAATCGTGAAGCGATCGAAGCTGCCCGGGATGAACATTAGTTGGTCATAGAGATCTTCATAGCGTACAAATCTAGAGATCAGTTCATGATAAGAGCCTCTAGTTCCTACGATCTTTAAAAAGATATTGATCTTTGCCGGTGCTCTCACGAAAAGCTCCTGGGGATCTGATTGAGAAGGTAGTGCACCCCTTTTGCATCGATCTCTATAAGAGTAAAGAACTCATCGAAGAGGAGATGATAGAGACCTGGCTCTTGGATCTGGAGGCTTTTGAGGGGGATTTTTGCACCCTGGAAGATCTGCTGGGGTGTGAGGGTGGTACTGTTTGGTTTCGTAATGAGATAATCAATAGGATCCAAGGCTTTTTCTCCTAGGTACTCAAAAGCTCCCTCCTTGAGGCGCTCTAGATAGCTCAAGCTCCCCTCTTGGCCCAAGGATTTGGCGATCCTCTCACCCAGACTTCTAATATAAGTCCCCTCACTCACTTCCGCTTCGAAGGTCAAAAAGGGATGACGATAGGAGAGGAGCTTGAGCTCATAGATCTGGGAGCTAATCTCCTCTAGTTCCACCTCTTTGCCCTCATGGGCCAGCTCATAGGCCCTTTTACCTTTGATCTTTTTGGCGCTATAAAGAGGCGGGCGATAGCGAAACTCCCCAACAAGGCTCTGAAGTGTCTGGGAGATTTTCTCTTCACAAAGCTTGGGGGTGTGGGTGATATGTCGGATCTGCTCGATATCTAGAGTAGGACTTTTGGCTCCAAGCCACAGCGTGGCTCTATAACGCTTGGGCCTTTTTTTCAAAAAGCGAAAGAGTTTGGTATAAGCCCCAAAGGCGACGATCAGGGCTCCACAGGCAAAAGGATCTAGCGTGCCGGAAAAGCCAGCCTTCTTGACTCCATATCTCTTTTTGAGGCGGTTGAGGTAGGCGTTGGAGCCGATAAAGGGAGGTTTGTAGGCGACGAAGAGTCTATTCACGCCCGCTCCACGAAGGAGGAGAGGATATCTCGCATCTGCCCTCCGAAATTGATAGTGAGCTTATACTCCTTGCCCGCTCGGCTCACGCCTACCACCCGTCCGACGCCAAAGAGTTTGTGGCGCACGAGGTCCCCTTTTTTGAAGGTCTTGCTCTTTTCGATCTTGACGCTGCCTTGCAGCAGTCCTGCTTCGTTTAGGAACCTGCTCTTCTCCAGCTGGGCCCTGCGCCCTTTGTAGAAACGGCTTTTGGTATAGGTGAGGGTGAGCTCCTTTTTGGCTCTGGTGATGGCTACGTAGCCCAGGCGCCGCTCCTCTTCCATATCGGTCCCATCCCCGGTAAGTGGAAAGAATCCCTCCTCCAGCCCGATGACGAAGAGATGCTCAAACTCCAATCCCTTGCTTGCGTGCACGCTCATGATGGAGACGGCATTGCCTCCAAGCTGATCCTGGTCGCTTTGCAAAGAGATGTCGGCTAGGAACTCTTCTAGGGAATTTTGTGGGTTTTGTTTGATATAGTCTCGAAAGAGTCCATAGAACTCGTCGATATTGGCGATTCGCTCATAGCCGTCTGGCATAGCCTCGTAGTATCTTCGCAAGCCTATGGTGCGTTCGAACTCATCGATGAAGTTGTAGAGTCCCTCCTGGGATTTTTTGCTCAGATCACGCAGATCTTGGACAAATTTCGCAAGCGTGGAGGCACTCTTCTTGCCCACGATAGTCTCCAGTTCGCCTGGATCCAGCTCATAGAGCATCTGGAGGATCGACCGGTTTTTGGCTTTGGCCTGAGCTTCTAGTTTTTCGTAGGTGGCTTTGCCCACTCCTCGTTTTGGTTTGTTGATGATACGTTTGAAGCTAAACTCATCTTCTGGATTGGTGAGGATACGAAAGTAACTGATGATATCTTTGACCTCCGCACGCTCATAGAAGCGGATGGCTCCTACCAGCTTGAAGTTGATACCAGCTTTGTTAAAGGCCTCTTCTAGGGCACGGCTAAGAGCATTGATACGAAAGAGGACAGCGATCTGGGAGGGATCGACGCCCTGGTCGATGAGCTTGGCTATACGTTTGGCTACGGTAGAGGCCTCTTCTTGCTCGTCCCCAAGGGCTAGGACCTCTATATCTTTGCCCTCTTCTAGGGTCGCTTCTAGTCTTTTGCCCAGTCGGCTTCTGTTGTGCTCGATGAGATTGTTGGCAGCTTCTAGGATCTTCTTGGTGGAGCGGTAGTTTTTTTCTAGTTTGATCATCTTGACGTTGTCGAAGGCTTTTGGAAACTCCAAGATATTTTTGACATTGGCTCCTCTCCAGCCATAGATACTTTGATCATCATCCCCTACGACACAGATGTTGTCGTGGGTGGAGCAGAGTTTTCGTACCAGCATATTCTGAAGTTCGTTGGTGTCTTGGAACTCATCGATCATGATGTAGCGGTACTTTTGACTGATCTGGTGGCAAAGATCTTGATCTTGGTCTAGGATCTGATAGGTCAGCGCCAGGAGATCGTCGAAATCGACCAGGTTGTTTTCCAACAGATACGCTTCATATTTTTGGTATAGATCGGCGATCTTTTTGAAATTTGGCAATCGGGCGCTCTCGATCGCTTCGGTAGGAGTGATGAGGGAGTTTTTGTACTTGGATATCTCGCTAGCTATCAAGGATAGAGGCAGATCTGACTTGAAAGATTTCAATATCCGCTTTTTATCGTCGGTGTCGATGATGTTGAAGTTGTTGGAGCGGCCGAGTCTGTCGATATAGAACTTCAAAAAAAGAAGTCCAAATTTGTGGAACGTGCATAAAAGGGGAGGATGGAGGGTCTCTTCGATCATGCCGAGGGCCCGATCTCGCATCTCTTTGGCTGCTTTGTTGGTAAAGGTCAGTGTCAAGATCGATGAGGGATCGATCCCCAATGAGATGAGATAGGCAAGACGGGTGGTGATGGTTTTGGTCTTGCCGCTCCCGGCCCCGGCCAAAATCAAAAGTGGTCCGTCGATATGCTGTGCCGCCTCTTTTTGGGCTTCGTTGAGTCCTGCTAAGATCTTCTCCATACTTCTTCGCTTTATTAATTTATTAAATATTATATCAAAAAAGGAGTTTGAAAAAGATTTAAAGTTTTATTCCCAAAAATTATAATTTGGAAAAATCCATAAAATTTGGTTATAATCTAGGGAAAAGAATTAGTTTCGTTAATAATTGTGGAAAGGGCGCAGATCATGATCAAAGATTTTACCAAATTAGAGACCTTTTTGGTAGTGGTCAAGGAAAAGAGCTTCTCCAAGGCCAGTGCGAAGCTGGGAATCTCTCAGCCTGCCGTGACGCAACAGATCAAGTTTTTGGAAGATCAG
This sequence comes from Campylobacterota bacterium, assembly GCA_009659895.1. GTDB lineage: Bacteria > Campylobacterota > Campylobacteria > Campylobacterales > Nitratiruptoraceae > Nitratiruptor. The sequence continues at coordinate 16,884 of PUXX01000092.1, read as the reverse complement.
CTCGACGCCAAACTGATCGAGCGCAAAAAAAACGGCGTGCGTCTTACCAAAGAGGGGGAGGAGGTCTACAAGATCGCCCAACGTATCGCCAAATGCATCCAAAACGCGGAGCAGGAGCTTTTGAAAGTGATCAACAAAGAGATCACCTTCATCATCGGCGCTTCCTTTACTATAGGAAACTATGTCCTCCCTCAAATCATCCCGGATATCAAAGAGATCGTCAAAAACGACATACTCCTCAAAGTGGACGTAAGTGAAGCGATTGTCAACAACGTCTTGGAGAAAAAGTACGATCTAGGTCTTATCGAATCGCCCATTTTCAAGGATGGTCTTATCTATAGGGAGTGGATGGAAGATGAGCTGGTGCTCTTTAGCAACACCAAGCTTCCCAGATATGTCCGTACCGAAGATCTCTACAAGTTCAAATGGATCTGCCGTGAGGAGGGAAGCCATACCCGAAAGATGGTGGCCGAAGTTTTCGAGCGCCTAGGAGTCAGCTGCAAGAAGTTCAACGTCATCAGTGAGGTGAGCTCCTCGACCGCCGTGGTCAACTCGATTTTACGAAGCCCAGTGAACAAAGACCAGCCCACTGTCTCCATCATCTCACGCTACGCTATCGAGGATGAGCTCAAAAACGGGCGGCTCTTCGAAGCCAAGCTCAAAGGCGAAAAGCTCAAGCGAAAGTTCTATATCACCTACCTCAAAGAGCGCAAGAACGACCCTTTCTTGATGAATATCGTCGATCTGCTCCTCAAGCTCAAGAAGTAGCTATTTTTTAAAGAATTTCCTGTTTTCCGGATTGGACAGGAGCGCTTCCATAGAGGATTTTGGCCTGTTTTTGGGCGCTTGCACCGAAGCGGTGAGATTGACGAAGATGGGCGTCTCATCCACGATGATCTGTAAAATAGACTCCACCGGGACGCTGACCACCGATCCGAAATTTTCGTCTCCAAATCCCGCCTCAAAAATCAGCTTCCCTTGTTCCAGTCTGGCGCTTTGATACGTGTAGTTCACAAGCAAAAAGAGGGTAAACTCTGGAAGTTTTGCACGAATATGCTCTGGCAGCGGAGGATTGAACTCCACATTTTTGACGTCGGTGAGCACACCAAATTCTTGATCCTTTTCGAAAAGATAGTAGATGATATCCATCGCATGATTTTTCAAAATCGCCCCAAACTCCTCATCTTGCAACAGATCGTACAGCATCGAAACTCCTTTAAGAAATTATACAACTTTTAAGCTCAAAAAAACCTATCATCGCATTCAGAAGTGCGACTTTTTCAAACTTTTTAACATCCTGAGCTTCGATATGGCTCCTTTTCAAGACTCTTTGATCTAGAAGTCTTGCTCTTGTAGTCCCCTTTAGGAGAGGTTGAGCGGGTGTGAGCCAGCTACCTTTGTAGAAAAAGGCGATATTGGCTATGGAAGTGTCGGTGATGAGCCCTTTTTTGACGATGAGGATATCATCGGCGCTCCCTCTTTTGGCGAAGGCTTCATCGATGGCTCTTCGATCCAAAAACTTATAGGGATAGTCGATATCGGCCCATATAAGCTTGAGGCTTGTGACTGCTCGGGGAGTGTAGGGGTGAAACTCCACCTTTTCAATTCGTGGCCCATAGATCACCTTGCAGCGGTAGAGTCCGTGGGGAGGAGGCGTGATGTAGGATCGAAGATCGAGGGGTTCATCCACGCCCCAGAGGGCTTTTCTTGTATCGTTGAGACGGCGGTTGTGGTAGTCGATGTGAGAGATCTTCCCGTCGTGGACTCTCAAGGTTTCAAAACACTTCACCCAAAAAGCTCCGTGCTAAGATACCTCTCGGCGGTGTCGGGGAGTATGGTGACGATTCTTTTGTGGGGGAATCTCTTTTTGAGTTTTCTAGCAGCCGCTACGTTGGCCCCGCTGCTGATCCCTACCATCAGCCCATAGGCTTTGGCCAACTCTTTGGCCGTCTCTATCGCCTCATCATCGTCGATCTGGATAATATCGCTAAAGAGGGATCGATCGACGATCTTTGGCACGAATCCCGCGCCAATGCCTTGAATCTTGTGAGGCCCCGGCTTTCCGCCGCTGAGCACCGGGCTCTTTTTGGGCTCGACGGCGACGATGGCAGTCCCCTTGGGGGCTAAGACCCTGCCAACGCCGGTGATGGTCCCTCCCGTGCCGACTCCGGCGACGAAGATATCGGGGATGAGGAGCCGCACGATCTCTTGGGCCGTCGTCTTTTCGTGCATGGCCGGATTTGCCGGGTTGGAGAACTGATCGAGCATATAGCCTCCTTTGGCTACTATCTCTTGGGCTTTTCTTATCGCTCCTTTCATCCCTTCGGATGTGGGGGTGAGGAGCACTCTGGCTCCAAAATGAGCCATCAGCCGCCTTCGCTCCACGCTCATCGATTCTGGCATGATGATGAGGGCCTTAAGATTCAGAGCCGCCGCTATCATGGCGATGGCGATGCCGGTGTTGCCGCTGGTCGGCTCGACGATGGGGGTATCAGCGTCGATGAGCCCTCTTTGCAAAGCCTCCTCTATCATGGAAAGAGCGATGCGATCCTTGACGCTGCCGCCGGGATTTTTAAATTCGCACTTGGCGTAGATATCTGGCTCTATCTCTATGAGCGGCGTGTCGCCGATGAGCTGTGTGACCTTTTTTGCGATCATGGCAGTACCTCTGTCTTTGCGATATTTGTGGCGTGATAGACTCTTTTATTGTGCATTGTAGCATAATATTTAATTATAAGATTTTGGAGATTGGGCTCGTAAGAGGGCAAAAACCAAGCATTGTTGGAGATGGCGATGATATAGGGGGTGGAGGTTTGGTAGATGAGAGGGTGGGTTGCTTCGTAACAGATGGCGTTGGTGAATGAGCTTCCTTTGATGGTGTAAGTCTGAGGGCTCTTTGCATGATCGTAATCTTCCGCCCCGCCGAAGAAGAGGCGGTTGACGATTTTGGCAAGGGGGCGCGGCAGGGGTATCTCCTCTCCAAAAGGGACCAGGACCACTTTGTTGAGGATGATATATCTGCCTTTGTCGAAGACGTAGGTGGAGTTGTAGATCTTGCCCTCGCTATACTGGAGCCCTCCGGTGACGATGGCGATGGAATGGCTCATATCAAGAAGAGAGGAGAGTATATCTGGATTTTCGTTCAAAAAAAGAGGAAAGGCGCTTTCTGGCAGCACCGCAATATCGGCCCTCTTGTCGATAGCTTTTCGGATCGCTTGGAAATTTTCTTCGATGATAGTATGAAGATAGCCTTTGTCCCACTTCTTGTCTTGTGGGATGTGGGTGGTGATAAGCTCTATTTTAAGCGGGGCGTAGGGAGGTGAGGAGGGCTTTTGGAGGATGAACAAAAGAGGCAGCAGCGCCAAGGTCTTGAGACGAAGGGGTAGCAGTGCCAAAAGGGCGACGCCGAGCAAAAATAGGGCGAAGGAGAGCTTGTCGTAGAAAAAATAGGAGTGCAGGAGGGCAAGCTCTGGGATGAACCAGTTGAAACCAAAGGGGTGGATGAAGCTTACGATCCATAAAAAGAGGGCTCGAAAAAGCAGGGAATAGGGGAGCTTTGCGGCTATAGCGTAGAAAAGCTCAAAAATCGCTCCATAGACCGAAGCGACGAAAAGGATCACCAAAGGTATCATCCACGCAAGATCATAGTAGCGAAAGCTGAGCCCTATCCACCAAAACCAAAAAAGCCCCAAGAAAAACCCGGCCCAAAAGCCTCTTGGCAACGTCACAAGCAGATAGAACCCGACGATGGCCGAGGCGCTCTCTATCGCTTGGTTGTGCCATCCAAAAAAATCGGCCAACAAGAAGATACTCAAAGCAGCTGCGCCAAGAAAGGATTTTATTAATAAAGAAATGCTAAAATATCCTCTAAATTTTTGAAAAAAGGATCGTTTCATGCAAGGACAAGGTGCAGGCATCTTAGGTTCACTCCTCCCGCTCATCATCATTTTCGTCATTTTCTACTTTCTCATCATCCGTCCCCAGCAACAACAGGCCAAAAAGCACAAAGAGATGGTCGAAGGGCTCCAAAAAGGAGACAAGATCGTAACCTCTGGTGGTATTATAGCTGAAGTGGTTAAAAACGAAGAGAACTACGTCAAAGCCAAGATCGACGACAACACCATCGTCAAAATCGACAAGAACTACATCGCCAAAAAACTCGAAAGTTAAGCTATGAGATGGCTCAACTGGCGTTTTATCGTATTCGTGCTGGTCTTCGTGGCCGGTGTGGCTCTCTCTTTGCCCTCTTTGCTGGGGCTGAGCCAAGGGCCTAAAATCACCCTGGGACTTGATCTGCAAGGGGGGCTCCATATGCTTCTTGGCGTCGATACGGAAGCGGCGATCAAGTCCAAGATCAAATCGATCGCATCCTCTATCAAATATTATGCCGAGGAGAACGACATCTTGCTCGAAGACCTCCGGATCGAGGGCGATAGTGTCACCTTCAAGCTCCTCGATGAAGAGGATGCCCCAAAGATGGATACATTTTTGCGTGAACAAAAGGGACTTAAGATCCAAAAAGAGGGTCTGAGCTATCGTGTCAGCCTCACGCCCCAAGAGATCGAGGCCGTCAAGGAATACGCCATCAAACAGGCCGTCGATACCATCCGAAACAGGCTCGATCAGTTCGGACTGGCCGAGCCCACCGTCGCCAAGCAGGGCAAAGAGAAGATACTAGTCGAGCTTCCTGGTATCAAGACGCCCGAGCAAGAGCAAAGAGTGCGCAAACTCATCGCCAAAGCGGCCCATCTGCAGCTCATGGCCGTAGACGAGGAGCGCCAGGCTAGAGTCAACCAGATGAGCCCGGAAGAGGCGGCGGAGTATGGGGATATCATCCTTCAAGATAGGCATGGCAGGAAGTATCTGGTCAAGGAGATTCCGATTTTAGATGGCAGTATGATCACTGATGCTAGAGTCGCTTTCGATCAGAACAATCAGCCTGTCATCAACTTCACCCTCAATAGTGAGGGAGCCAGAATCTTTGGGGACTTCACCGCCAAGAACGTGGGCAAACGCCTTGCGGTGGTGCTTGATAACACCATCTACTCCGCTCCCGTGATCCGAGAGCGCATCGGCGGGGGAAGCGGCCAGATAAGCGGCGGCTTTAGCGTCGAGGAGGCTCATGATGTGGCGATTGCTCTTAGAAGCGGCGCACTCTTGGCTCCGGTCTATATGGAAGAGAAAAGAAGCGTGGGGCCAAGTCTTGGGGCCGATAGCATCCGCCAAAGCATGATAGCTCTTATAAGCGGATTCGTGCTGGTGGTGATCTTCATGGTGGCCTACTACGGCATAGCCGGACTCATCGCCGATGTGGCGCTCATAGCCAACCTCTTTTTGATCATCGGCGTCATGGCCCTCTTTGGAGCGACCTTGACACTGCCGGGTATGGCGGGGATCGTCCTTACTGTGGGTATGGCGGTGGACGCCAACGTCATCATCAACGAGCGCATCCGAGAGCTCTTGCGAGAGGGGGTCAGCATCAAAAAGGCGATCGAGCAAGGATACAAAAACGCCATGAGCGCCATTTTGGACGCCAATATCACCACCCTCATCGCCGCCGTGGTGCTCTACGCCTACGGCACCGGGCCTATCAAAGGGTTCGCCATTACGATCAGTATCGGTATTTTGGCGTCGATGCTCACGGCGATCGTGGGAACCCACGGGATTTATGAGGCGCTCTTGCCAAAGATCGAGCGCAGCCGCAATCTCAAACTCTGGTTTGGTATAAAGGTCTGATATGGAGTTTTTCAAAACGGATAAGATTTACGATTTTATGGGCAAGGCCAAATATTTCATGGCCCTTTCGGCCATTTTGGTCCTTGGCTCTTGGGCGCTGCTCTTTTTCAAAGGGCTCAACTTCGGTATCGATTTTGCTGGTGGGACCATCGTGCAGGTGCGCTACGACAAGCCGGTGGATATCGCTACGATACGCAAGGCTCTTAAAAAGAGCGAACTTTTCAAAAACGCCAGTGTCACCTACTTTGGAAGCGATAGGGAGATCGTCATCCGCATCAAGACCTCGACGAAGAACCTTGGCAAAGATATCGGGGATGAAGCCAGGATGGCTTTGAAAGGTACGGGCAACTTTGAAATACGCCGGGTCGACATGGTAGGGCCAAAAGTGGGAGGAGAGCTGAGAGAAAAGGGGCTCATGGCCACGCTCATAGCGATCCTTGGCATCTTGATCTACGTCTCGATTCGATTCGAGTGGCGTTTCGCCTTGGCCAGCGTCTTGGCGCTGGTGCATGACGTGAGCATTGCCCTTGGGGCCATCAGCCTCTTTAGTATCCCGGTCAACCTCGATATCTTGGCCGCTATCTTGACGATCCTGGGATACTCTCTCAACGATACCATCATCGTCTTCGATAGGATTCGAGAGGGCATCATTGAGTCGGTGAAGCTTCGAAGCTTGGACGATGTGATCAACGAATCCATCACCAAGACGCTCTCACGAACGACGCTCACTTCACTTACCACCTTCTTCGTGGTATTGACCCTCTATCTTTTTGGAGGCGAGATTATCAAGGGCTTTAGTTTCACATTGCTCGTGGGTATCGTCGTGGGGACATACAGCTCCATCTTCATCGCTTCGCCGCTCTTGAAGATATTGGGATTTGATCTGCAAAAGTATCGGGCGAAGTTGGCCCAGAAGAAGAAACGACAGCAAGAGAAGGAGAAAATGAGAGCGATGTATGAACAAGGAATGGTGTAATGAGCCAGTATAATCCCCAGCAGATAGAAAAAAAGTGGCAAAATATCTGGAAGGAGCAGAAGGCTTTCGAGCCCGAAGAGTCCTTTGAGAAAGAGAAGATGTATGTGCTGAGCATGTTTCCCTATCCAAGTGGTAGGATCCATATGGGGCACGTGCGCAACTACACCATAGGCGACGCCATCGCCAGACACTACCGCAAAGCCGGATACAACGTCTTGCACCCTATTGGCTGGGACGCTTTTGGGATGCCGGCGGAAAACGCGGCTATCAAGCACAAGGTCCATCCCAAGAAATGGACGTATGAAAATATCGACTACATGCGAAAAGAGCTTGATAGCCTTGGGCTTAGCTTTTCACAAGATAGGGAGTTTGCTACCTGTGATCCTCTCTACTCCAAATGGGAGCAAAAATTCATCATCGACATGTGGAACAAAGGACTGCTCTATCGCAAAAAGGCTTCGGTCAACTGGTGCCCCCACGACAAGACGGTCCTTGCTAATGAGCAGGTGATCGAGGGGCGCTGTTGGCGCTGCGATACGGAGGTGGTCCAAAGGGAGATCGAGCAGTATTTTCTCAAGATCACCGACTATGCCGAGGAGCTTCTTCAAGATCTGGATAAGCTTGAAGGCAAATGGCCTTCGCAGGTCTTGGCCATGCAGCGCAACTGGATCGGCAAGAGCGAGGGGCTGGAGTTTGTCATGAAGCTTGATTCGCCCAGCGCTCAAAAGGCCGGGGCGGAGGGTTTTGAGGTCTTTACTACCAGACCCGACACCATCTACGGCGTCACCTACGCCGCTTTGGCTCCCGAGCATCCTATCGTCAAGCATCTGATCGAAACGAAAGCTTTGGACGAAGAAAAGATCGAGCGCATCAAAAGAATGCAGAACCAAAACGCCAAAGAGCGCCAACAAGCCGAAAAAGAGGGGCTCTTTTTGGAGCTCTACGCCCTCCATCCGCTCACAGGACAAAAGATTCCTGTCTGGGTGGCCAACTTCGTCTTGATGGAGTATGGAAGCGGCGCGGTGATGGCGGTCCCGGCCCATGATGAGAGGGATTTTGAGTTTGCGAAGAAATACGGCCTTCCTATCAAGTACGTGATCAAGCCCAAAACGGGAGAGCTCGACACCTCCAAAGCCTACACCGAGCCTGGGATCTTGTTCGATAGCGGCAAGTTTAGCGGGATGAGAAGCGAGGAGGCGAAGAGGGCCATCATCGACTATTTCGAAAAAGAGGGGCTTGGCAGACGAGCCGTCAACTACCGCCTCAAAGATTGGCTCGTAAGCCGTCAGCGCTACTGGGGAACGCCAATACCTCTTGTAAAGTGTCAAAGTTGCGGGATTGTGCCAGAAACCGATCTGCCCGTCACCTTGCCAGAAGACATCGAGATCACCGGAGAGGGCAATCCTTTGGAGCTCCATCCAACATGGAAAAAGACCAGATGTCCCAAGTGTGGAGGAGAGGCCGAGCGAGAGACCGACACCCTCGATACCTTCGTAGAATCGAGCTGGTATTTCTTGCGCTATACGACGCCAAGGAAGTATTGGGAGGAGGTGCCCTTTAGAAAAGAGGATAGCGACTACTGGATGCCGGTGGATCAATATATCGGCGGGATCGAACACGCTATCTTGCATCTTTTGTATTCGAGATTTTTTACCAAGGTGCTCAGGGATATGGGCTATGTGAGTATCGACGAGCCCTTCGAGAGGCTCTTGACCCAAGGGATGGTGCTCAAAGATGGAGCCAAGATGAGCAAGTCCAAGGGCAACACCGTCGATCCCGACGCCATCGTGCAAAAGTATGGCGCCGATACGGCGAGGCTCTTTATCCTCTTCGCCGCTCCGCCTCAAAAGGAGCTTGAGTGGAGCGATAGCGCGGTGGAGGGGGCATACCGCTTCATCAAGCGCTTCTATGAGCGCAGCTTCAACGCCAAGCCCCTAAAAGAGCTTCCAAAATTTGGCGACCTGAGCAAAGAGGAAAAAGAGGCCAGAAAGAAGGTCTATGAGGCTTTGAAGAAGTCCCAGGAGGTCTATGCCAAGAGCTTCGCCTTCAATACCCTCATCGCCGCGGCGATGGAGGCGCTCAACGCCCTCAACGCCCAAAACAACGAAGAGGTCTGGAGCGAGGGGTATTGGGTGCTCAGCAATATCTTAGAGCCCATTATCCCCCATGTCAGCCACGAGATAGCCGATCGGCTCTTCGGCAGAGCCAACTTCGCTCCGATTTTGGTGGACGAAGGGGCCTTGGAGGAGGAGAGCGTCACCTTGGCCGTCACGATAAACGGCAAACGCCGATGCGAGATCGAAGTGCCCAAAGAGGCTTCTAAGGAGGAGGTGCTAGAAGTGGCCAAAGAGGCCGCCAAGAAGTGGATCGAGGGCAAGGAGATCGTCAAGGAGATCGTCGTGCCCGGGCGGCTTGTGAACTTGGTGGTGAAGGGATAGCATGAGGAGGCTGATCTGGGTGGCGGCCCTTGCGGCGCTGATGGGAGGATGCGGATACAAACCTATCAAGCACTACACCAGATCGGCTTTTGAGGGGGGAGTCTATACCCAAGTCAAGGTCTATTTGCGCGATCCTCAAAACGCCGTGCTCATCAAGGATGCCGTCAAAGAGGCGGTGATGGAGCGTTTTGGAGGGCATCTAGCCAATAGGCGCAGCGCCGCCACTGCCGTCGATATCAAGATCAAGCGACTCTTTTTCACGCCTCTTGAATACGACAAGAACGGCTACGTCGTCTATTATCGCACGAAGGTGATCATGGAGTTCGATCTTACAAGGGGCCAAAAGAGCCAGCGCATCACCACCAGCGGGTTTTACGACTTCGCCATCGAGCCCAATTCCGTCATCTCCGATACCTTGCGCTTCATAGCCATCAGAGAGTCGGCCAAAAAAGCGATCGATCGCTTCATCTCACGTGTCGCCTATATGGAGGCTCGGTGACGCTTCGCTCCTTTTTGGCTACCAAGCCGCTCTATTACAAAAAGTTCGATCCTACCCGTATGAGAAGGGCTTATGAGCCGATCGCCCACCTCCTGCCAAAACCAAAAATCGTCCATATCGTAGGCACCAATGGCAAGGGGAGCACCGGGCGTTTCTTGGCCGGGGCTCTTAGGGAGGCCGGATGGAGTGTGGGACACTACACCTCGCCCCATATCCTTCGCCTCAACGAGCGGTTTTGGAGGGACGGGCGCTATGTGAGCGACGAGGAGATGGAGAAGGCCCATCGGCGCCTCTACGCCATGCTCGAAGCCCCGCAGGAGCTAAGCTACTTCGAGTATACCACCTTTTTGGCGCTGCTGCTTTTTGACTCATGTGATTATGTGGTGTTGGAGGCCGGGCTTGGCGGGGAGTATGACGCCACGAGCGTCTTTGAGCATATCTTGACGCTGGTGACGCCCATAGGATACGATCACCGGGAGTTTTTGGGAAAGAGGATCGAAGAGATTGCCGCCACGAAGCTTCGAGCCGTCCAAAAAGAGGCGATTTTGGCCCCGCACCAGCCAAAGGAGGTGCTGGAGGTGGCGAGGAGGCTTCGGATCGATTTTGAGGTGGCCCAGGAGTTGCCGCAGGCCAAGGAGGCTTGTAAAAAAGAGGGGTTGGCGCCTTTTTTTGCCACCAACCTCTCTTTGGCCCTTGCCGCAGCGAAGAAGTTAGGATTGGTCGCAGATGCCAAGAGGGTTGTGGGATATAGGCTTCCGGCAAGGATGCAAAGAGTGGGCAACCTCTTGCTCGATGTCGGCCACAATCCCCTCTCCGCCGAGGCGATCGCCAAGAGCTTGGAGCGAAAAAGGGTGCTCGTCTACAACAGCTACGAGGATAAGGAGTATGGGAAGATTTTGAAGATTTTGGCGCCGAAAGTGAAGCGGGTGGAGGTGATAGAGATTGAGGATGAGCGCATCGCCAAAAAGGAGGCCATCGTCCAAGCGGCTAAGGACGCGGGGCTTGAAGTAAGGGAGTTCGAGGCTTTGCAAGAAAATGAAGAGTATCTTGTTTATGGCTCATTTAAAGTGATCGAGGAGTTTGTGAAGCGATGTGGGCTCGATATTATGAATTTTTAAAAAACAGCCTTCCCGATATCATCGTCGTCGAGGATGACAAAGAGGCCGAAGCGGTAAGTGACGCCGCGAAGGTGGCCGGAGTCGATCACGTTCTTCTTCCCAGACTCGTAGCCCAGGAGGGGGACGATATGAGGGTGTTCAAAGACGAGCTCGATCGCCTCTTCGTAGCGCTCAACGACTACTACCACGCTCCGTCGCTCTTGATAGTGCCCTATCAGACGCTGCGCTTGGGACTGCCTGCGAAGGAGTATTTTGGTCGCTTCAAGCTGGAGTTTGGGGAGGATATCGATCTCAATGAGCTCAAGGAGAAGCTGCTTCGCTGGGGGTATAGCTTCGTCGATATCATCGAGACCAAAGGTGAGGCCAGTTTTCGAGGAGACATCATCGACATTTTCTCGCCCAATATGGAAGCTCCCGTGCGCATCAGCCTTTTCGATACCCAGATCGAGTCCATCAGGCTCTTCGATCCCGCTACTCAAAGGAGCCAAAAGGAAGAACTAGAAGAAGTAACCCTCTACAACGCCCATCTCATAGGAGATTTTGAAGATTTAGACGATTATCGCTTCGATGTGTTTGAGCCCGATAGATGGAGTGTGGGCTACTGGGTGGCCAAGAGGGTGGATATCACCGAAGGTAAGAAGGTCTACGCTTCCAAAGAGTTCGAGGAGGGGTGGCCCCTTGTCCCAAGTCCAAAAGAGTACAAAGATATCGAAGTCATCGATATCAACAAACTCATAGAAGCCAAAAAGGAGAAAAAAATAGTTGTCTTGGCCAAAAACGAGGCACAGGCCAGACGCAGTCCCATCAAAGAGCTCTCACGTATCACATTTCGCTATATCGACGCTTTTTTGAACATAGAGGGGCCCGATGAGGTGATAGTAAGCCTCAGCCGCCCGGACAAAAGGAAGATAAAGCGCCCTAAGCTCATCTTGGACGAAATGAGAGTGGGAGAGTATGTGGTCCACGATATACACGGCATCGGTATTTTTAAAGGGATCAAACCCATCGAGATATTGGGAGCCACCAGAGATTTCGTGGAGGTCGAATATAGCGGCGGTGACAAGCTCTTGGTGCCGGTGGAGAGCTTGGAGGTGCTCAGCCGCTACGTAGCCGATAGCGGAAACGTGGCGGTGGTGGATAAGCTGGGATCGGGCTCCTTTAGCAGACTCAAGGCAAAGGTCAAGGAGAAGCTCTTCGAAATAGCTGCCCAGATCGTCAAAAGAGCCGCCAAAAGGGAGCTAAGTCAAGGCAAGAAGATGATCGCCCCGCCCGATATCGAGCTCTTTCAAAAAGCGGCCGGGTTCGAGTATACGCCTGATCAAAAAAGCGCCGTGCAAAGCATTTTGGAGAGGCTTGGGAGCGGGAAGGTGATGGATATGCTCCTCAGCGGCGATGTGGGCTTTGGGAAGACGGAGGTGGCGATGAACGCTATCTATACCGCCGTCAAGAACGGCTATCAAGCCGCCATCGTTGTCCCTACCACACTTCTAAGCGATCAGCACTTCAAAACCCTCAAAGAGCGCTTGGAAGGCTATGGTATCAGTGTGACTAAGATCGATCGATTTGTAAGCGCCAAGGAGAAAAAGGAGCGCCTCAAGGCTTTGGAAGAGGGTAGGATCGACGTGGTGGTGGGCACCCACGCCCTTTTTGGCGCGAAGTTCAAAAATCTGGGGCTCGTGGTGGTGGACGAGGAGCATAAGTTTGGCGTCAAGCAAAAGGAGAAGCTCAAGGCTTTTAGCGAGGATCTGCACCTGCTCTCCATGAGTGCCACGCCGATCCCAAGAAGCCTCAATATGGCCCTCTCCCGGATCAAGGACCTAAGCCAAATCACCACGCCCCCGGCTAATCGAAAACCGGTGCGCACCTACGTCAAGGAGTACGATCCGGCTCTTATCAAGGAGGTGGTGCTAAGAGAGCTTCGCCGAGGCGGCCAGATATTTTATATCTACAACTCCATCGCCGGTATCGAGGAGAAAAGAGAGGAGTTAGAAAATCTGCTCCCGGGCAAGAAGATCGTGGTGCTCCACTCTAAAATCTCTGCGGCACAGACGGAGAAGGAGCTTGTGAAGTTTGCTGGGGGAGAATATGATATACTGCTCTCCACATCCATTATCGAAAGCGGTATCCATATGCCAAACGTCAACACCATCATCGTCGAGGGTGCCGACAGGTTCGGGATGGCTGATCTGCATCAGCTTCGAGGTCGCGTGGGGCGAGGAGGCAAAGAGGGGTATTGCTACTATTTGGTCGAGGATAAAGCCAAGCTCACCGAAGAGGCCAAGAAGAGGCTCATCGCCTTGGAGTCCAACTCCTATCTTGGAAGCGGCGCGGCTTTGGCCTATCACGATTTGGAGATTCGAGGCGGGGGCAACATCATAGGAGCCCAGCAATCCGGCCATATCAAAAATATCGGCTACAGCCTTTACCTCAAGATGCTCGAAGATACCATCAAGCGCCTCACCACCGGCGAGGAGGAGGAAGAGGCGGATGTGGAGCTCAAACTCAGCGTCAACGCCTACATCAGTAGCGAGGTAGTGGGCGAAGATAGGCTCAAACTCGAGCTCTACCGCCGGCTCTCCAACGCTTCAAATATCCAAGAGATCGGTCAGATCGAAGAGGAGATGATCGATAGGTTCGGGCGGCTGGACGAGGCGACCAAGAACTTCTTGGATCTCATTCATATCAAGCTTTTGGCCAAGGAGATCGGTATCAAGCGCATCTCCAACTACGGCCAAAACATCACTATCGAGTTCGATGAGAAAAAAGAGCGGATCAAGGCTTTTAGCAAAGATGACGAAGAGATATTAAAGGCGCTGTTGCGCTATTTGCGATCATACAAGGACGAGGGATGAAAATAGGATTTATCGGCGATATCGTAGGCAAGCCGGGGCGAAAGATGGTCCGGCGCTATCTTAGAGAGATTCGGCAAAAAGAGGGGCTCGATTTCGTCGCCGCCAACTACGAAAACGCCAGCCACGGATTTGGCCTCACGCCCAAAAACGCCGCGGAGCTTTTCGATGCGGGGATCGACGTGATGACGGGGGGCAACCATACGTGGGACAAAAAGGAGATCTTGCCGCTTTTGGAGGAGCTCCCGCTCCTGCGCCCCCTCAACTACCCAAAAGGGGTTCCGGGCAGAGGTTTTATTCTTATCGAAGCGCTTGATTTGGCTGTCATAAATATCATGGGGTACTACGGGATGCCGATGGTGGACAACCCTTTTAGAGCCGCCGACGAGATTGTCGATGAATTGAAAGCCCAAGGGATAAAGAACATCTTCATCGACTTCCACGCCGAAGCCACCAGCGAAAAGAGGGCGATGTTCTTGATGCTCAAGGATCGCATCAGCGCGCTGGCGGGAACCCACACCCACGTAGGCACCGACGATCTGGTGATCGACGAAGGTGCTGGGTATGTGACGGACGTGGGACTGACCGGATGTCGGGACAACGTGATCGGGATGAAAGAGGACGTGCCGATTCAACGTTTCTTGACGGGACTGCCGGGGCGTTTCGATGTGCCGGAGAGGTGCAAAGCCATCTTGCAGATGGTGGTATTTGAGCTGGATTGCGGGCGGTGCGTGGACGCCTACAAGATAAAGGCCTACGACGACGAGGGGTGGAGCGTGGTGCAAAGAGGACGAAAGGAATGAGAGGATTCGAGCTTTTGAAGCGTCTTAAGGAGCTTGGCTACATCAAAGACGAGCGCGATCCCTACTGGTGGCCAAACAGCGGGACGTTCGAAGTGGTGGTAGGCTCTATTTTGACCCAAAACACCAAGTGGGAGAACGTAGAGAAGGCTTTGAGCAATCTCAAAGAGCATATGGGCGAGATAGAGCTCGAAAAGATAGCCGCCGCCGATCAGGAGCTCCTTGGCCGCCTCATCAAACCGGTCGGATTTTACAATACCAAGGCTCATCGTATCAAGAAGCTGGCCCACAATATGCTCCAAGAGTACGGAAGCTTCGAAGCGTTTAGGGCCAGACCCTCCAGAAGCTGGCTCCTTTTGCAAAAAGGGATAGGATTTGAAAGCGCCGATAGTATCCTCAACTACGCCTGCTACAAGGATTTTTTGGTGGTGGATGCCTATACGGCGAGGATATTGAGGGCTTTGGGATACGAGCTGGAGAGCTACGAAGAGATCCAAGAGTTTTTGAGCGACTCCATCATCGAAAATCTCGATCGCATCTACGAACTCTACGGCTATGAGATGCCCCTGTCTCAAATCTACGCGAGGTTCCACGGCAAGATCGTGGAGTTTTGCAAGGAGCACTGCAAGGGAAGAGATCAGGAGCAAAAGATACGCAATATTCTTAATGTTTTCTAAGTCATAAAAAATACTGAATTAATCTTGTTTTAAATTAAAAAGTCCCATAATAGAAGTAGATCCAATATCAAAGGATGGATTATGAAAAAGCTACTTCTTATGGGACTGTCTGCGTTATGGATTTTTGCTTGCACTATCGATCCGCACTATTTGGAGTGCTTATATAGCTATCTTACTTCCAAAGAGTTTAAGATCACTGGAGCCTTTTATAGATACGATTTCGATCACGATGGCGTCACTCAGCGCAGTGATTGGATCTATGTTGATCTAGCAAGTGGAAGAGTCTTTCAGCTTCTTGGTAAAGATCCCACTCCACAAGATAGGTTTGGTTGGCTTCCTTTGCAAGATATTCCAGCCGATCTTGATACCGACGATATAGCCGGGCTTTTTGTCTATGTGGGTTTTTGGGGTGATCCTGAGAGTGCCTTTTCATGGATCTATATTCCCATGTTGGATCGATTTATGGTTTATAAATTACATGGAGCTACATCCAATGGAGATTTTGTCTATTTGGATCTTTCATGTGATGGTACTCCAGATCCTCTGCCCGGGCTAGAGTTGGCCTATTTCAAAACTCCTCAAACAAGTGATGTGGAGCTTCCTGGAGTGGACAATACCCAAACCGATGATTTTGCCATAGCATTTTCCTATGAAGGTCCTTTGGAGTGTAATGTAGGAAGCGCTCAGGGGATAGAAGTGGGACACTCTTGTGCTCTAGACGATCAATATGAAGGAGGCTGTTTTGCGCAAAATACCTTTATCAACAGGTATACTATAGCCAATATCCCGCAAAATAGGGCTATAGAGCCGGCTTTATACATCACCAATGGCGTAGCTGTGGGTGATGAGTATATTGTAGGTGGCACAATTGTCCAGGACTTTAACAATCCCAACAACAGAGGTGCCGATGGGTTGATCGCACGGATCGATGCGAAGGGGGATATCCTTTGGGCCGAGGTGATTTACAAACAAGGGAATTTTGAGATTCCCAATAACGAGTCGATAGAGATATTTAAGGCTAGGAACGATCTGCTCTATGGAATATCTTATCTCTATCCAAGGGGTGTGGACTCTTATGTCCATGCTCTTATTACCGCTTTTGGGAGTGGAGGTGAGATCTATTGGAGCAAAGAGTACTCAAGTGCAGATCTGGAGTATCAAGACAGCTTAGGGCGTAAAGAGGGGATATTCCATATCAACGCTCTTGTGCCATTATGCGAAGGAGGGGCTATAGCGGTGGGGGATGTAAAGGTGGCCCTGCAGGATGGGTCTCATACCATCTATCCCAATGGAGCTTTTGCGATGCGGCTAGATTCTGATGGAGAAGTCATATGGTCAAGAGTTTATAACGGATACAAATTCTACCAAGCCAATGAGCCTGATACGGAGGAGTGGGCCTTTTTTGATGGAGTAGAAGCAAAGGATGGATATATCTATATCACAGGTTCGAATCGACACACTATCGATGATGGGGGCCAATCTGTTTTGGTGGTGAAAATGGATCGAAATGGAGAGATTGCGTGGTCTAGGGGGTATGATCTAGATGGTGGATCTCATGAGGTGGGCATGAGTATCGAATGGGTAAAGAATCGTCTCTATATTGCTTTTATGGATTTTTATGATCCCAATCTGGCCAATATCGGTGCTATGATGCTAGATACAGAGGGATATCCGTTAGGAGCAAAGATCTTTGATCAAGGTTTGGGTGTGGAGATGAAGAGATATAAAGAGTATCTCTATTTGCTTGTGGAGCCTGATGAGGTGTTTGTTCTTGATGAGCGGATCGATGTG
>PUXX01000022.1 GCA_009659895.1 Campylobacterota bacterium | reverse complement strand
TCGCTAAAGACAAAAGATCCCAGCTACGATATCATCGAATGGATCGGCAGAGCTTATGAGCCTTTTATAGGGAAGTGGAGCAGTACAGACAATTTCTACAAACCTGGCTACAGTGAGTTTATCGACCTAGACTCACCCAATACCAACGCCGATCAGATCAAGACACCGGGGAGCCATTTAAGCTACGCCCACGATATACTCCTTGCCCTCTCCGACTCCTCCATCTCCCTTGAGAGTGCCACTAGCGATGCAGCTATCATCTTCAAAGGCGGGCCCCATGCCAGTGGTGGTGGAAGTGGTGTACCCATGATCATCGCATACAACTGGGACTACAGTAACTCCGCCTCTCAAGAGGTCTACAGAGTCTATAAATCAGACGATACCACACTCAAGTTCACGGGGAGCATCAAACCAAGCGAAATCTATGAGTACTACTATCTTGCCTGGACCGCTTATGCAATCGTACCGGAAAAAAATAGTGAAGGAGACTTCAATCTTACACTCTACTACGACTATCGGCCATGGAAGGGTGAGAAATATAGCGATGGTAAAAAGGCTCTTTTGATCTCCCATATAAAGCGATTTCGCTTTTTACAGCAAGATAGGACCATCGAATTTGGCCTTTGCGCCTTTGACAAACTCAACGACGAACAAAACGTCACATTCTGTGGTAAAAAGGTGGTATTTTGAAAAAGTCTTTCTCGCTCCTCATTGCGATCGTTTTTGTGTTGATTCTCTCCTTTTTACTCCTCTATACTCTCTCAAATCTCAGCTCAAGCGTACAAAAAACAAGCCAGATCTACCTCCATGAGCAGGCCCAGCTTCTAGCTAGAAGCGGTACGGAGTTTGCGATCATGGCTATCCAGGGGCATGATCCTTCTAGCTCATGTCTTCATAGTATCAATCTCAACTACAACGACACATTCGATGTCAATATCACCATCTACTATATGGGTCGCGGCCTCCCCGCTGGATGCAACACTCTAGCCAACGACATCCAGACACCAGAGAGCAACGGCACCGCCATCATCGATGTCAAGGTCTCTTTGAGAAGAGCCCTCACAAATAGTGGAGCCACCCCTATATCCTATTTTCGCCGCACGCTCCAAAAACTCTAATTTAAGCGTTTAGTTGCTAAAATTATGAAAAATTATCGAAAAAGGACAACGATGGACTACTTGCACATCTATGGAAAAAATTTTGATCTGACCGATCCTATCAAAGCCTATATCGAAGATGCCGTCAACTCCCTTCTAAAGCTCAACCTAGACATCACCGGCGTCAATGCCACCGTCTCCGCGGATGAACGAAACGGCAAAAAGGGATTCACCTTCGAATTCGACATTCACGTAGCCAAAAAGGGCAATGTCGTCATCACCCAAAAGGACAAAGATGTCTACGCCGCTATCGACTTGGCGCTTGCGCGAGCCAAAAAGGTACTCCGCCGCTACGCTGATAAGATCAAAAACCACAAAAACATCAGCCTCGAAGAGATCATGGCCGCGCCTATGATCGAAGAGGAGATCCAAGAGGCCCTCAACTACAACGAAGAGGTCGTCCCCACTCCATTCGACATCGACAAGCCCATCAGCGTGGAAGAGGCGGTGGAGATCCTCAAAAACTCCAACAAATACTTCATCGTCTTCGAAGATAAAAGCGGAAAGACGAGAGTGCTCTACAAACGAACCGATGGAAAGTTCGGACTCTACTAAGATAGGAGCGCCTTGGCGCGCTCTATGATCTTGGCGTCTTCTGCCATCGAGAGCCAGCGAAATGTCTTGCCACTTTGATCCTTGCCGCTGACGATATCCCCTGCTTTTCTATATCTTAGATCCAGCTCCGCCACGTCAAATCCGCTTGTTAGCTTGCTAAAAGCCTGTAGTCGCTCGTTGTTCGGATCGTTGGTATACAAAAAGCAGTAGCCTTTGAGCCCCGTACGGCTTACGCGGCCTCGCAGCTGATGGAGCGTGGCGAGCCCCATGTTCTCCGCTCCCACCACGACGACGGTGGAGAGTTTGGGCAACGAGATACCTACCTCGATGACGGTGGTGGAGAGGAGGATCTTCCCCTCACTGCGAAAGCGGCGCAGTATCTCCTCTTTTTCCCTATCCTTGCCGTGGGTGACGAAGACGCCGTCGAAACGCTCCTGCCAAAAGCTCTGGGCCTCTTCCAAAGATTTATAATCATGGCTCTGGCTTCCTTCTACCAGCGGATAGACGACGAGGACTTGGCGCCCCTGCTCTATCTCTTCTTCGATATGGGCCAAGAGCCGTTTGAAGTCCTTTTTGGTGATCACTTCGGTAGTGATATCCTTTTTGAAAGGGGTTTGGCGAATGAAGCTAAAATCGACCAGCGCGCTTTGCATCATCGCCTGGGTTCTTGGTATCGGCGTGGCGCTAAACTGAAAGAAGTGGGGCGCGCCCTGGGGAGTCTCTACCATCTTTTTGAGCCTGTTTCTTTGCTCCGTACCGAAGCGGTGCTGCTCGTCCACCATCACCACGCACGCCTTTGGCAGCTTGCGATACAACAGCGCGTGGGTGCCGATGATGAAGTGGTAGCCTAAGAGATCCTCCTCCTTACTCTCACCGCTTACAAGAGCGACTTTGATCTCATCGGGCAAGAGCTTCTTGGCCTCTTGGTAGAGCTGATCGGCCAAGATAGTAGTAGGCGCCATCAAAATGGCCCGCTTGGGATAGGTGAGATAGGCTACAGCGAACATCACGAGGCTCTTCCCACTCCCCACATCTCCGACAATCACCCGTCTGGCGGCCTTTGGGGATGCTAGATCCTTGGCGATATCGGCGATAGCCTCTTTTTGATCGGAAGTGGGCTTGAAGGGAAGCTGCTCGTAAAAAGGCTCCACCCTCTTTTGGATCTGACACAGTGATGGTACTTCATTGCGCTTGGCACGAAGTTTTCTAAGATACCAAAAAGCCTCCGTAAACTTCAAAGCCTCCAGATATCTGCCCCAAAACTCCCCCTTTTTCTTAAAAGCCCTGAAAAACTCCTCACAAGGATAGTGGATCTGCATCAAAGCATCCACGACATCTTGAGGCAGCCCTTCTTGTAAGAGATTTTGGGGATTGAGAACTCTATTTTTCAACGCATAAAAACGATCGGCCCTCATAGGCACCTTGTATTCTGCAAAAATTGTTCCTATTTTATAGTTGGCGATCTTTTGGGGTTGGAGGATCTGCAGCTTCCCATGATTTTTTTGTAATCGACCTGTTATATAGAGTCTAGCCTTTGGAGCGAATGTATGGCGATGATAGGAAGAGGTACGAAAAAAGATCAACTCTACATTTTGCGCTACATTATGGGCGAAGGCCTCCAAACGCCAGATCCTATCACTTTTATAGTCATGGAGAATCTCTACATCCAGCACCAGATCTTCAAAATCGATATAGTTTTTGATCCGATAGTCGTGGTAGCGCGCGGGAGCGGTGAGGGCCAGCTCCAGCGGATCGATCCTGTCCGATCTATTGAGACTCATTTTGTCACGATAGAGAAGCTAAGTTTCATAATCTCAGTATGTTTTTTAATGAACTCATTGAGCTGATCCAATGTCGCTGCCTCTATGAGCTCGAGCTCCTTCTTGCTCCATCCAAGAGGCTTGCCGGTATAGTATTCGTGAAAGGCCCTGGAGAGTCTTTGGGCGAGTGTCTCGTTTCGCAGTGGTTCACTTCCCAGGATAAATTTCTTGGCCTGTTCCAGCTCCTTTTGGCTCACTCCTTTTTGGACGAACTTGGCTATGACCTCTTTGACGAGTCTTTTTGCCTCATCAGCGCTTTCAAGTTTTGTTTGAAGATAGCCAGAATAGTAACTATGACTCTTATTGATCCTGGCGAAACTATAAGCGGAGTAGGCTAGGCCTCTTTTGACTCGAATCTCCTCCATGAGCCTGCTTCCAAACCCTCCCGTACCCAAGATGAACATCGCAAGCCGGCTTAGATGCAGATCGGGGCTGTTTACTCGCATATAGTAAGGAGAGCCAAAATAGATATAAGCCTGCTGGATCTGCTCCTCTTTTTGGAGGGTCTCTTTTTGCTTGTCACTGGCGTCATAGAAAGGAAGCGGCTCCATCTCCCCCTCTTTGAGCGGGGAGAGAAACGCCTCTATGAGCTTTTTGGCTTCGCTCCACTCCAGATCCCCGCCGATGACGACGATGGCTCGCTTGAGCACCAGATGCTTTTGCAAAAAGCTCTCGATATCGCCAAGCTCGATTCTTTGGACGCTCTGCTGGGTGCCGTCG
>PUXX01000011.1 GCA_009659895.1 Campylobacterota bacterium | reverse complement strand
AAGATGCCATAGAGAGTGTAGAAGAGTTGAAAGATGCCTTGATGCGCCTTCGCTCCCCTAACTGCTAAAATCATGTTATTCTTGTATGACAAAGGAGAAAGAGAGAATTGATAACTCTTGATGAGATGAAGAAGCTTCTAAACATATAAAGATTTACAAAGATTTGAAGATCGAAAATGGCAAAAAAAGTTAGCCAAAAATTCCTATATAGGCAAAAAACTAATTGGCAATCTCTCACTTTTATCGATATAGAGTTGGGGATTATCGAATAATATACCGCATCTATGATGACATCATCGAGATCGTCAAAATCGCCCACCAAAACGAGAGCTATTGTAAATTTTTATTACAACTCGATCCCATACACCTCACGATAGAACTTCATCGCATAGCGATCGCTCATCCCGGCGATGAAATCGGCGGCGACACGATAAGGCTTTTTGCTTTCGCATCGTCTATAAAACTCCTCTGGCATGAGCCTGGGCTCATCGACTAAAGCTTTGAAAAGCCCGTCGATGCACTTCTTTCCGGCATACATCTTGCGCATGATCTGGGGATGGCGGTAGAGTCTATCAAACAAGATCTCTTTAAGCTCTAAGATCTGTTTTTGCAGATCTGCATCATACCTGATAGGCAAAGGCTCACTAGCAGGAATCGTCTTGCAAAGTACTTTCCCTGGAGCTGGATTTTGAGAGCTTTTGATCAAAGAGATAACAAGTCTAGCAATAAGCAAGGAGGTAAAACGGTAGCGAAAGAGCTTGGTACCTTCTTCGTATCCCTCTTTCTTCGCCTCTTCGATCACTTCGGCTACAAGCTCGTTGTGACGAATATCGTCGAAACTAATCAACTCATACTTTATCCCATCGTCGATATCGGCGCTGATATAGGCTATCTCGTCCGCTTTGTCCACTACCATCGCCTCAAGACTTGGATGCTTCTTTAGATCAAACATCTCCTGGTACCACTCATCCAAAAAAGGCTTGTGATAGGGAGAGGAGTGCTTGAGGATACCTTCTAAAGTGGCAAAGGTAAGATTGAGTCCATCAAAATCTTTATAACGCTTCTCTAATTTCGTGACCACACGAAAAGATTGGAAATTGTGCTCAAATCCATTCTCGCTGAAATCTTTTTTGATAAGTTCGTCCAGCTCGTCGCCTCCCACATGCCCGAAAGGGGTGTGTCCCAGATCGTGAGCGAGAGCTATCGCCTCGGCTAAAGGTTCGCTAAGCTCCAACTCTCTACAAATAGTCCTGGAGATCTGAGCCACTTCCAAAGAGTGAGTGAGTCTGGTACGAAAATAGTCGCCTACATAGTTGATAAAAACCTGTGTCTTATACTCCAGACGCCGAAAAGAGGAGGAGTGGATGATACGATCCCTGTCCCGATAAAAAGAGGTACGAAAGTCATCGATGGCCGGATAGAATCTGTCGCTACATCTCATACGATACTTCTTTGGTATAATTTATCCAATTTTACCACAAAGGGTCATCATGAGAGTGGAGCTGATGCACTATACCCCTTTGCCCGTAGCAGCTCACGCCATACGCACATGCTGGCAAAGTTTTGATAAAAGCGATCAGGGAGGTCCAAAGGACCAAGAGCTCATCGATAGAGTCGGCAACAAATACAAACACGCTTCTACCCTGGAGCATCTAGTCTATACCTTTTATATCCAAGGCATCAGCAGAGCCCTTTTGCAAGAGCTAGCCCGTCACAGGATGGCAAGTCTTAGTGTCAAATCGACACGTTACACGCTCAAAGAGCTCAAGAATATAGGACCATTTGACGAAGAGGACTTTCAAAGTGCTAGCCGCTTCATCGTCCTCACTGGCCATCCTCAAGTCGATCGAGCAAGTATCAAAGCTCTCAACAATCTCCAAACCATTCTCAAAGAAGGTGTCTCCAACGATATCGCCAAATACTGCCTTCCCGAGTGCTACAAAACAGAACTTACTTGGACTATTAACGCTCGTTCACTCCAAAATTTTTTGAGTCTGCGCAGCTCTAAATCGGCTCTATGGGAGATAAGAGAACTGTCGTTCAAGATCTACGACGCCTTGCCCAAAGATCACCGATACCTCTTTGAGGCCTCGTTGCATCCTAGTGCAGACGAATCCTCTGGGCATGGGTAATAGCTACGGCAATAGCATCAGTGACATCCAAAGGCCTGATCTCTTTTTGGATCCCCAAGATCCGACGCACCATGAATGCGACCTGCTCCTTTGAGGCTTTTGCTCTTCCAGTAAGAGCCTTTTTGACCTGCAAAGGCGTATATTCGCTGAAACTGCCATGTTTTTGGATGATACGCAAAGCCAAAGCCCCACGAAACTGAGCTAGTTTAAGCACCGTTTTGGGATTGTAGGCAAAAAAGATATCCTCCATCGCCACCTCATCGATCGCAAATCCGTCAAAAACCATATCAAGTCCCTCGATCATCTGAGATAACTGATAGGCAAACCCTTCGGGACGAATCTTGATAAGTCCCGCTTCGATGAGACGAAGATGTGAATTTTTCAAGTGTACAACAGCATATCCTAGATTTCTACTCCCTGGATCGATTCCCAAAATATTCACACGTCACTCCAATGTCACAAAAGATGTGAAAAATTCCAAAAGCCCCATTTTATGGGACTTTAAGTTATTATTAATATTTGAAATTCACATATTTTTCACAGAGGTGAACACCCATTCTTTTGCCTAATTGTAGCCTATTTCGCTACAATTGCACAAATTATTCACACAATGACTTTTCACATATTCACACAAAGGATCGAGGTGCTTGGCGACAAGATCTTAGAGATGCTCAAAGAAGAGATTCCACAAAAAGAGTATGAGCGCTACATCAAAAACCTCAGCTATGACGAAAAGAGCTCAAAAGCTGATCTGGCTGTCTACATCGCACCAAATATCTTCATCGCCAACTGGGTCAAAAACAGATACACCCAAAAACTCTCCCATCTCTTTGAGACCCACACAGGCATCAAAACCGATATCAAGATCCTCACAGGAAAAAAAGAGGTGATCAAGAAGGAGACCAAAAGCGCCGAGCCCCAAACCCCCTCTACCACCAGCACCAAAATCAATCCTCCCTATACTTTTGAAAATTTCGTCGTTGGAAGCTCCAATCAGTTTGCCTACACAGCGGCTCTGAGCGTAGCGGAGAAACCTGGAAAGGTCTACAATCCTCTCTTTATCTACGGAGGTGTAGGTCTTGGCAAAACCCACCTCCTCCACGCTATCGGCAATTACAACATCAAAGAAAAAACGGTCATCTACGCCACTATCGAGCAGTTTATGAACGATTTCATCTACCATCTGCGCAACCACAACCCAGAAGGATTTCGGGAAAAATATCGCAAATGTGACATCCTCCTCATCGACGACATACAGTTCCTCAGCGGCAAGGACAAGACTCAAGAGGAGTTTTTCCATACCTTCAACGAGCTCCATACCGAAGGCAAACAGATCGTCCTCACATCCGACCAACACCCAAAAAAGATCGCAGGCTTAGAAGAGAGGCTCAAGAGCCGTTTTGAGTGGGGACTCATTGCCGATATCCAACCACCAGAGCTAGAGACCAAGATCGCCATCATCAAGAAAAAGTGCGAGCTCAACCGCATCGAACTGGACGAAGAGATCATCAACTACCTAGCCGCCAATATGGACAGCAACATCCGGGAAATCGAAGGCGTCATCCTCAAACTCAACGCCTACTCCACACTCGTAGGCCAAAAGATCACCCTCGATCTTGCCAAAAATGTCCTCAGTGAACAAAAAAAGGATCAGCAAAAAAATATCACTCTTCAAGATATCGTCCAAGTGGTCGCCTCAGATCTCAATGTCAAACCCAGCGAAATCAAGAGCAAAAGCAGAAATCGCCAGATCGCAAACGCCAGACGGATGGTGATCTATCTAGCCCGCACCCTCACACCCAACTCCATGCCAGCCCTGGCTCAGTTTTTTGGCATGAAAGACCACACCTCCGTCAGCCACGCCATGAAAAAGGTCAAAGAGCTCATAGAAAAAGACGCCGACTTCAAACTCAAAATAGAAGAGCTTGCCCACAAAATCAAAAGCAACGCAAGTGAACAAAGTTGATCACTCCAAAGATCTTCAAAACAGAACAAAAGCCCACAAAATAGAACAAAAGCTCACTTTTTCACACTTTCACCCCAATATACTGCTATTTCTAAAAAATTGATATAAATAAAAGGAAAATTTAACAAAACTCAGATTACAATATTAAAAATCCCTTAAACGGAGAACAAAATGAAAATCGAAGTACAAAAAAGCGTTATCGAACAGGTTCTCTCACAACTCCAACCCTTCCTAGAAAAAAAAGATATAAGCCAAATCACCTCACACGTCTACCTAGAAGCGACAGACAACTCCCTCATCCTCAAGGCCACGGACTATGAGACAGGACTCAAAACGAAGATCGATGAGATCCAGACCATCAAGGAGGGAACAGCCACAGCCAACGGAAAAAAGCTCCTAGATATCGTGCGTATCCTCAAAGAGGGTCCGGTCACACTAGAGAAGAAAGAGGATACCCTCCACATATCCCAGGGACACTCTAGATTCAAGCTCCCCTCCTTCGATGCCGATGAGTTTCCAAATTTCCCGGAAGTAGATGACCTTCCAAAGATAGAGATACCAAGCTCAGAGCTCATCACCTCACTCAAAAAGATCACACCAGCAATCGATACCAACAACCCGAAATTTGAGCTCAACGGAGCTTTGATAGATATCAAGACCGACAAGATCAATTTCGTAGCTACTGATACAAGGCGCCTAGCCATTGTCACACTGGACAAGTCCCTTGATAAGGAGTTTGCTCTCATAATCCCCAAAAAGGCAATCATTGAGATCCAAAAGCTCTTTTTGGACGATATCTCCATGTACTATGATCAGACCCACCTCATCATCCAAAGCGGTCCCTATCTCTTCTTTACCAAACTTATCAACGGAAAATTCCCCGACTATGAGAGAATCATACCCAAAAGCCTCAATTATGAGCTGACACTACCCAAATCGAAAATGATCGAAGCGATCAAACAGATCACCATCATCTCCAATGAGATCAAACTCACCTTCTTGCCTGATCGAATTATCTTCAAGAGTCTAGGAGACGAAAATCTAGAGGCTCAAACAGAGATAGAGGTCCAGACCCCTTTCGAAGAGAAGTTCATCATGGCGGTCAATAGCCGCTATATTCTTGATTTTCTCACTCACATCGAAGATGAGGAGTTCATGATGGGGATCAACGAAGCAGAACTCCCCTTCCTCCTCCAACATCGCAACTTCATCACCATTGTGATGCCAATCGTAATTTAAACCAAACGTAATTTAAACCAAAAAAAGATATAATAGATCAATTTTCTAAAGGGGCTTGTGCCCCAAACTTCTTGAAGAGGATAGGTATGAAAGAGCAGTATAGTGCTGAGAAGATCAAAGTCCTAAAAGGGTTGGAAGCGGTACGGAAACGTCCAGGGATGTATATCGGCGATACCAGTGTCAAAGGACTGCACCATCTTATCTACGAAGTGGTGGACAATGCCATCGATGAGGCGATGGCTGGATATTGCGACAAGATCGAGATCACCCTTACCAAAGAGGGAAGTGCCAGGATCTCTGATAATGGACGAGGTATTCCTGTCGATATCCATCCTACCGAAAAGATTCCAGCAGCTACGGTGGTCTTGACAGTGCTTCATGCTGGAGGGAAATTTGGAGGCGATAGCGCCTACAAGGTGAGTGGTGGTCTCCATGGAGTGGGTGTTTCCGTGGTCAACGCTCTTTCGAAAAAGCTCATCATGACCATCAAGCGTGATGGCAAAATCTGGCGCCAGGAGTTTGCAAGAGGAATTCCCGTTACAGATCTGGTCATCATCGGAGAGACCAATCGCACTGGGACCACGATAGAGTTTTGGCCCGATGATGAGATTTTCGAGACGACGGAGTTTCGATTCGATATCCTCTCAAAAAGATTCAAAGAGCTGGCCTATCTCAATCCGGGTATCACGATCACTTTCAAAGATGAGAGGATCGGCAAAAAAGAGGTCTACCATTTTGAAGGTGGAATCGCCCAGTTCGTCGAAGATCTCAATACAAAAGAGGCGATTACCAAAACGATCCATTTCCAAGACAAGGTCGAAGATGTAGAGGTCGATATCGCCCTTTTGTACAATACCGGCTTTGATGAGAAGCTTCTGAGTTTTGTCAACAATATCCGAACTCCTGAGGGTGGTACGCACGAAAGCGGCTTTCGAGCGGGACTGACTAGAGCCATCTCTAACTATATCGCCCAAAATGCCAATCAAAGGGAAAAGAATATCAAGATCACCGGCGAGGATGTACGAGAAGGACTTGTAGCTGTCGTAAGCGTCAAGGTACCAGAGCCTCAGTTTGAGGGGCAGACCAAAGGGAAGCTAGGAAGCTCCTATGTCAGACCCATCGTACAAAAGCTCACCTATGATCGCCTGGTCAAATATTTCGAAGAAAATCCCATCGATGCCAAGGCTATCATGAACAAAGCCCTAGCGGCTGCCAGGGGGCGAGAGGCTGCCAAAAAGGCCAGGGAGCTGGTACGGCGCAAGGATAGCATGAGTGTAGGGACTCTTCCTGGAAAATTGGCCGACTGCCAGAGCAAAGATCCCTCTATCAGTGAGCTTTTTTTAGTGGAAGGTGATAGCGCTGGTGGAAGCGCAAAGCAGGGCCGAGATCGGGTCTTTCAGGCGATCTTGCCTCTGAAGGGGAAGATTCTCAATGTCGAAAAAGCCAGATTGGATAAGATCTTAAAGTCAGAAGAGATCAAAAATATCATCACTGCCCTTGGGTGTGGGATTGGTGAAGAGTTTGACGAGAGTAAGCTTCGCTATCACAAGATCATCATCATGACCGACGCCGATGTGGATGGGAGCCACATTCAGACCCTGTTGCTCACCTTCTTCTTTCGGTTTTTGTTTCCGATTGTGCAAAAGGGCTATCTCTATATGGCTCAGCCCCCTCTGTATCGCTACAAGAAGGGAAAAAAAGAGGTCTATCTCAAGGATGATACGGAGCTGGCACAGTTCTTGATCGAAAATGGGGTCGATACCCTTTTAGAAAGAGTCAATATCGGACGATATGACCTCATTGACTTTCTCAAACTTGTAGCCCACTACCGTATGGTGCTCAAAGATCTGGAAAAGCGCTACGCTCTGATTGAGGTGGTGCAGTTTTTGATCGAGCACAGAGATCTTCCTGGTCTTGAAAATAGAGAGCTTTTTCGAAGAATCGAGGAGTTTATTCATCAAAAGGGGTATAATATACTCAATAAGGCTGTAGATGAGGAGAAGATCCATCTCTATGTCCAGACAGAAGATGGATTGGAAGAGATCGTTATCGATGATGATCTTTTTACCAATCCTTACTACGTGGAGGCTCTTTATATTTATGAGAAGATTGAAGAGCGCATTCCAGAAGAGCTCCAAGATCAAGATATCTTGGCAGTTTTGGAAGAGGTAGAAAAGGCGGCCAAGAAGGGAGCCTATATCCAGCGCTACAAAGGACTTGGGGAGATGAACCCAGAGCAGCTTTGGGAGACGACGATGGATCCAGAAAACAGGAGACTGCTCAAAATCACCGTCGAAAACGCCGAGCACGCCAGTGAGATCTTCAATCTATTCATGGGAGACGAAGTGGAACCTAGAAAACGTTATATCGAAGAGCACGCAAAAGATGTGAAGCATTTGGATGTGTGATGTACTCTGTGGTAGAGGATCGAAGAAGGAAATTTCTTCTTGCTCTTAGGACTTCAGTCCCCATTATATTGCTGACGGTCTTACTGGTAATTGTTACATTTGAAGAGGATCGTACCTTTTTGTACGATCTTTTTATCTTGCTCTTAGGGCTCTTGGCTTCTGTCTATTTTGTCTTTTTTATGGTATTCGAAAATGGTCAAGAAAAGATTCTTGATGATATTACCCAGACTTTCAATAGAAAACATTTCGAAAAGTTTCTCTATCGCTACCTCAAACCAGAAAATGGATATTTAGCCCTCATCTCCATCGACAATATTAAGGAAATCAATGACCGTTACGGCATCGCCAATGGAGATAAAGTACTCAAGAAATTCGCGCTTCTTTTGGATCACTTCTTCTCAAAGAGGTTTGGCTCAGTTCCTATTGCCAGAATCAAGGCTGGAGATTTCTTGGTAGGGATTCATGGCCAAGAGGAGGAGGTGGAGAAGGCTCTCAAAGAGTTTTTGGAAAATTACGACAACTCCTTCATAGACAACATGGAGATCAAGATCTTTGGCTCTTATGAATATATAGATCATAAGAGCTTTCAATCTTTGCTTGATAGACTCTATGAGGAGATCTACTATTGCAAGGGCAAATGTAAAGCCCTCTCAAAAAATGATAATGTAGTCAAAAAGCGAAAAGTCAAAGGGGATGATTTTGAGCGTTTCATTGCCGATATGATCGCTCAGCGCAATCTCTTGCTCCTGTATCAGCCTACCCTCAATCTTCATACAAATAGATTTGACCTAGCCGAAATCATCGTCAAGCTCACCGATGATGAGGGCAACATCATCCATCCAAGCCAATATATTCCCGTCATCAATAGATTAGGACTGGAAAATGAGTTTGATCTGGCTCTTTGTGAGATCTTGATCGATGAGATCAAAAAGTATGGACTCCTTGAAGATATCTACTACAGTTTCAACATCTCCCCCTACTCCGTGCGCAATAGGCGATTTTCCCAGAGGTTTTTCACTCTCTTCAAAGATGCCGGCATCGATCCTGGTAAGATGGTCATAGAGCTCTATGAGAGTGGGATCTACAAAGATGTGGACTTTTATGAACGAATCTTGAGTATCTATAAAAAAGAGGGCTTTTTGCTGGCTTTTGACAATTTTGGAGCCTGCAACGCCTCTATCGAATATATCAAGCGTATCGATGTCGATTTTGTCCATTTTGATAAATTCTTTACCAAAAAGATCGACGATAAACGCTATGGAGTGCTTCTGCACGCTTGGGTATCGGCATTTAAAAAGCTTGGGATCAAGAGTGTGATTAAGTTCATCGATGATATCAACATGGTAGAGAAATTCCGAAGAATCGGTGTAGATTATGTGCAAGGGTTTGCGATCGCCAAGCCGATGAGTGCTGAGGAGTTTGGAAAATTTCTAAGGAGTATGTCGTGAGGTATGGAGAAGAGGAGATCAAAAATTTCGATCCTCAAAAGGATCTAGAAATCTGGCCCAATAGACATCAAAAGAGCTATCTTATCAAAATAACACTGCCTGAATTTAGCTGCTTGTGTCCTAGGAGTGGCTATCCAGATTATGCCAAGATCTATTTAGAGTATGTACCAGATAAGTATGTAGTAGAGCTCAAGGCGCTCAAGCTCTATATCAACTCCTTTCGGGATCGGTATATCTCCCATGAAGATAGCGCCAATGAGATCTTCGATACCCTTTATGAGAGGCTACGTCCAAAAAAGATGCGTCTAATAGCCGACTTCAATCCTAGAGGCAATGTCCATACGATCATAGAGATCGATAGCGAGAAAATGGAGAAGGAACGATGAAAAAGATACTCATAGCCGTTATGGTGGCGGTGATGATGGTATTGTCAAGTGGATGTGCTCCAAAAGGCTACACGTCGGCGGATGTTGGTGCGGTAATGATTACATATGAGGGTGAGGTGATATCCACAAGGACCGTCAATATCCAAGATAGCGGTGAAGGGACGATTCTTGGCGCTATTATGGGTGCTGTCGTCGGGCATCAAATTGGTGGAGGAAGTGGCAGGGATGTGGCGACAGCTGCAGGTGCGATCATCGGTGGAATGGTAGGAAACAACCTCAACAGAGGTGTCGGACAAGAGCTCGTCATCAAGCTCGAAAATGGCCAAAAGATCTCTACTCTCATCAAGATCGATCCCAAAAACCCTTTTTGGTTCAAGCCCGGAGATAGGGTCCGAGTCTATGTCAAAAGGGATCGTGTCGTCAAAATTGAGCCACTCTTTTTGAGAGACTAAGATGATCGATCTTTTGATAGTTGGTAGTGGTGGAGCGGGGCTGAGTGCGGCGCTAAGAGCCAAAGAGCTGGGAGCTCGAGTGGTTGTGGTCGGCAAACACTACCCCACTGAAGCTCAGACATCCATGGCGCAAGGAGGAATCAATGCAGCTATCGATCCAGAAGATAGTGTAGCGCAGCACATCGCCGATACGCTAGCCTCTGCCCATGGACTGGCCGATAGGGAGGTGGTAGAGCTGGTCTGCCAGGAGGCTCCAGAAGCGATAGAGTGGCTCGATCGCATCGGTACCCCCTTTGATCGAGAGGGTGAGAGACTGGCCCAGCGCCGTCTGGGAGGAGCCAAGGCGCCTAGGGCCTGCTACGCCCAAGACTACACGGGACTTAAGATCTTACATACTCTTTATGACAACGCTTTGAAAATGGGAGTGGAGTTTGTGGATGAGCATTTTTTGCTCAATATCATACTCCACGAAGGGCGAGCCGTGGGGGCCACTTTTTTGGATATTCGCACGACTCAGGTTCGTCAGATCTTGGCTCGATCGGTGCTCCTGGCCACAGGAGGGTATGCAAAGATCTATGGAAAATATAGCACCAACGGCTTTGGTTCTTATGGAGAGGGGTTGGCAGCCGCTATGAGAGCGGGAGCGAAGCTGAGTGATTTGGAATTTATTCAGTTTCATCCTACTGCATTGGCTCAAAGCTCTATTCTCATTAGCGAAGCTGCAAGAGGTGCGGGAGGAAAGCTGATAAATAGCCAGCAAGAGCGCTTTTGTGATGAGCTGGCCACACGAGATCTCCTAGCTAGAGCCATCTACGAAGAGCTTGAGAAAGGGTTGGAGGTCTTTTTGGATATTACCCATCTTGGAGAGGAGTTTATAGAAAAAAATCTCCCCCAAGAGCGCAAGCTCGCTATCCTCTACGAAGGGGTCGATCCAGTTTGTAAGCCTGTGCCTATCAAACCGGCCGCTCACTATACTATGGGTGGGATCGATGTCGATAGGGATCTTCAAACCTCCATCGAGGGACTCTATGCGGTGGGTGAGTGCTCCAACGCCAAACTCCATGGAGCAAACAGACTAGGAGGCAATAGTCTTTTGGAGGTGGTGGTCTTGGGCAAACGGGCGGCTCAGAAGGCTTTGGATGGGGGAATGGAGCCTCAAGAGAGTGAGTATGAGCGCACCAGAATGGATAGACAATTTATCCACACACTCTTTGGTCTACCCAATAAGATTGATTTCATGGAGCGTAGGGAGTTTTTGAGCAAGATCATGTATCGCAATTGCGGTGTCGTCCGGGAAGAAGCTGGGCTAAAAGGAGTGCTTTCGGTGATTCGTCAGCATCAAAGGGAGCTGGCTTTTATGGGCATCAAAGATAGATCCCAGCTGTACAATAGCGAACTGGTGCAGTTTTTGGAGTATGGGAATCTTTTGGAGCTGAGTGAGGCGGTATTGGTAGGAGCGATCCAGCGAAAGGAGTCTAGAGGAGCCCACTTTCGCAAAGATTTTCCCAATACCGATGATCGAAACTATCTGGCCCATACTCTTTTTTGGAAGGAAGATGGAGTGCTGTGTGCCGATTTTTTGCCGATTAAAGATAATCAAATCAAATAGTCGCTATCATTTCTTCTATGAAGATAAAAGTACGTAGATTTCATCCTCGTTTCGATCCCCCCTCTATCGATATGGAGTATGAGGTCCCTGATGGTCTGGTACTTCTAGAGGCGCTAGATCTTATCAAGAGCCAAAGAGACAGGAGTCTTACCTATCGGAGTATGTGCCGAAGCGGCGTGTGCGGTAGCTGTGCGGTGCGTGTCAACGGCAAAGAGGTACTCGCTTGTGAATACAAGGTCCAACATGGCGACTATGTGGAGCCTTTGAGTGTGGTGGATGTCATAAGGGATCTTGTCACTGACAAATCCAAAGCTCTTACTACGCTAGCCAGGGCCAAAGCCTATCCGCTGGATATGGCCCAGGTACAGATGAGTGAGGAAGATATCAAGCTCATAGAGCGGCAGAGTGACTGTATCTTGTGTACTAGCTGCTATAGTAGCTGTCCGGTCTATGAGGAGAAACCAGCCTTTTTGGGTCCTTTTGCTCTTACTAGAGTCTATCGCTACGTAGCGGACAAGAGAGAGCAGGCGAAAAAGGAGCATATCGATGAGGTGATAGAAGATGGGATCTGGGATTGTACGCTCTGTGGCAACTGCACTGAAGTCTGTCCCCAGGGGATCGATCCAAAAAACGATATCTTGATGCTTCAAAGCTGGGCTGCCAAGTTTGGTCATTTCAATCCCAATATGAGTAGTTTTGGTAGTTTTGGACTGGAGTTTTGATGCAAAGATCTGAGTACAATATCGAGCTCTTCTCCGCCGTGCCCAAATTTATTATCGACGATATCAATCGCTATGGCAAGATTGTCCAGTACTACAAAAATATGCCGGCTATGAGCAGTGACGATACGCTCAAATATTTCTATTTCATCATCGAAGGACGTATCAAGGTCTATCAGTTCAACTTCGAAACATCCAAAGAGCAGACTATCAAGATCCTCTCCAGAGGTGATATGTTTGATGTCATTGTCCTTTTGGATCACAAACCCCACGATGTGCTCACCCATACCTATGAGGATACCAAGGCTCTTCAGGTCCCTATAGAGCGTGTGGAGGACTGGATCAATACCAACAACGACTTCCGTGCTCTTTTCTTTCGTTATGTGGCTGCGGAGATGCGAAGCCTCGAGGAGCTGGCTACAGATCTGAGTCTGCTTGATACGTCTACGAGATTTATCAAACTTCTTCTTAATCACTTTGATCCCAAGACTGCCAAACTCAAACTCATCCACGATCTCCCCCACGAAGAGATCGCTTCGCTTATCGGTACCGTACGCCATGTGGTCAACCGCCATATCCAAGAGCTCAAGCGTGACGGCTCGGTGGAGGTGGAGCGGCGCCGTATCAAGCTCAACGACATCTCCAAACTCATCGATCGATTGCAACTAAAGTAGCAGCGCTCTTTCATAAAACGCACTAAAATTTTATGCAAATAAATTTTAAGGAGGTGTAGTATGAAAAAATTACTACTTTCATTTGCAACTGCTTCCTTGTTGGTGAGTGGTGCTTTTGCCACGGAGGCTACGAAAGCTGAGTCCAACAAAGCGGTAGCCCAGGCCAAGGCCCAGGTCCAAGAGGAGCAAAAGGATGTCAAGATCGTCCAGGAGGCGGTCGATGCGGTGGCACTGACCCAAAAGGTGCTTATTGAGCTAGAAAAAGGCAACAAAGAGCAGGCTATCAAGGATCTAGAAAAGGCGATCGGCAAGCTTGAGGTGGTCCTAAGCGCTCCGAACGCTCCAGCACTCATTCCAATTGACAGTGCTATTGAGATTGTCGATTTTCCTGGAAGTTTGAGAGATATCAAGACCGCGCTCATTACCGCCAAAGCTCTTTTAGCAGAGAACAAGGTCCAAGAGGCTAGACTCATCTTGGATACGCTAAGAAGCGAGATCGTGCTCAAAGTGATCAACTTGCCTCTAGCTAGCTACCCAGCAGCGCTCAAACTAGCGGCAAAATTCTTGCACGAAGATCGAATCGATGAGGCTAAAAATGTCCTCAATCAAGCGTTGGCTACGTTTGTAGAGGTCGATATTGTCACCCCTATTCCGCTTTTGCAAGCGATCCATCTTGTCGAAGTGGCCAAAGAGGAGGCCAAAAAGGATAAGCAAAAGGCACTCGATCTTTTGAAAGAGGCGAAACTTGCGCTTAAAAAAGCGGAGCTTTTGGGATATACCAGCGACTCTGACACTACCTACAAGATGCTAGAAGAGATGATCGAAAAGGTAGAAAAAGAGGTCAAAGGCAAGAACAAAGCTGAAAAACTCTTTGAAGAGCTCATCGAAAAACTCAAAGAGTTCAAAGAAAAAGCGGTCAAGACGCTCAATAAGTAATTTCAGGGGCTTTGCCCCTATCTTTTGAAGGAGGAAGAATGGCAGTAGTTGGATTTCATCATCTAGAGGAGCTTTTTAGAAGAGGCGCAAGCCTAGATATCAAAAAGGGCCATGCCAAGGATGTGACAGATATCGTGGAGCAAAAGCTTTACGATCTTCTTCTCATGGGCCAAAAAGCGGCCAAATACAACGGTCGTGACGTGATCTGGAAGTATGATCTTCCTATCACCAAAGGGCTTGAGGAGACCATCAACGAATTTAAAAAGCTCGAGCAAGAGATCGAGGTAAAAGATATTCTGGAGAGATTGGCGACCTATCCTCCGCTTCTTGAGCTCGAAGTGGAGCTGGAGAAGAGTCTGCCAGAGATCGTAGGTGGGCTGACCTTGGTGCTAGCACGCATCATGAAGAAGCTCGATGAAGAGAATCGTGCCGTTACCCACGAGCTTATTGAAAAGGCGAAAGGGGTAATGGACTTGACATTATAAGGAGTCTATTATGGTCGGATATCAAAATTTTATCAAAGATAAAGAGCTACTCAAAAATTTCGAAAAACACTCCAAGATCGCTGGAGTGATCTTTTTGATTTTGGGACTTGTTGGGATCTTCTTCCCAGCGATCATGTCTTTGGCCACAGCCTATTTCGTGGCGTGGTTGTTTATTTTTAGTGGTTTGACGATAGGGTATCACACCTACAAAACCGACAAAAAAGATTGGCTTGGATGGCTCAAAGCTTTTGTCTACTTACTAACCGGTATTTTGGTAGCGATCTTTCCTGTACCTGGAGTGGCGGCACTGGGTATCATCTTGGCTGTCTATTTCTTTTTGGATGGATTCGCCTCTTTTGCGTTGGCTTCTCAGATGAAGGGCCAAAAATATTGGTGGCTTATCCTCATCAATGGGATTTTGTCCATCATTATTGGTGTGATCTTCTTGACCACATGGCCTTTTGGGAGCCTCTTTTTGGTAGGATTTTTTGTGGGAGTGAGCCTCTTTTTCGATGGTATCGTGCTTCTTTCTATGAGTAGTTACGTCAAGAAGCTAGAACAAGAGGTCACGACCGACAATCAAAGCTCTCAAGAGGGTGCCTCACAATCCAACAACTCATAAGGCCCTTTGGCCTTATGGGCCCCTTAAATTTTATAGGAGTTCTCCTCTACAAAACTTCATGAAATTACACTACAATAACGCTACGAAAACATTGTTATAAAAGGAGTCAAAATTGATTATCAAAAAGGAAGCGGCGAAGATTTTGTTGGCGCTCTATCGCAGCGACGACAAGACCATCAACGTAGAAAAACTCAACAAAGAGGCGGTAGAAGAGCTCAACCTCAGCGGTCTTGTACGCTTTCCCATCCCGGCGAAGATTGAGCTGACTTATAGTGGACAGATCGTGGCGGATGTACTTCATAGAGTCCACGAAAATATCGAGTCTATCGATGAGTGGAAAGAGAACTTCAAATGGGTCAGCTCCGAGGTGATCGCCATGATCGATGCGGCGGCCAAGAACAAGAACAAAACCACGAAAGTAAGCCAAGACGAACTTGCCAAGAGAGGTTTTGCCAACGAGAACAAAGAGCTTACCCAAGAGGCTCTTGATCTATACAATGCCTACGCCATCACAGAGCCCGAGCTTGTCATCGATGCGACGTTGGCTGAATATATTCGAAAATCTCCCATGGGTCCAACTGATGCCCACTATCTCCCAATCGAAGGCAACAACAAAGATCTTCTAGAGGCGATGAGGCTCATCGCATATAGCGTGCCTCATGGAGATTTCTTCACATTTAGCGAACTTGGCCAGGCGGTCAAAGAGACTTTGACGCTCGGTGGATGGGCCAGTGAAGGAAGCGTGCTCGATATCTCCATCCTAGAGTCCATCGCCCGTGTAGCTGATGGAGAAGATGTCGATGTGGATACGCTTATCCAGCTAGAAGCTCTTGGCTATGTGACCGATGTGGATACCTTGACAAAGGCCGGGGAGAAGGCTTTGGAAGTTTATCGTATCTTCAAAGACAAGACAGAAAAACCTCTCAAATCCTTTGCCATCGAGCTTGAAGAGGTCGAGACGCTCAAGACCATCGATAAGATCTGGAAAGAGAAATATACCTCCAACCCTGAAGAGACAGCGACCTTTGATGAGATCAAACGAGAGCTTGTGGATCGAAAGGTGCGTGAGTACAAAAAGGTGCTCGAAAAATATGGTCGAAGACTCAACGAAATGCCCAAGAAAAAACAAGAGATCCTCAAGAAGTTCGGCGAAGCCAAAGATATGGTCAAGTGGTTTGAAGAGAACTTCGATCTTCGAGAGTATCTCTATAGTCTTGAGGCCTTCGGACTCATCACAGAAGGGGTCGATCAAAAGGGTCGAGGGGTCTACTATGTCACAGAAGATGGCGAGAAGGTCATCGAGGATCAAAGAGATGAGCGCTCTATCCACTCATGGAGTGTCAAGACCCTCACCATCTCCAACAAGATCTTCAGCTCTCCAAACAGAGAATGGGTCTTGGAAGCTAGAAAAGAGCGACTCCTTGGCACCTATGAGCCAAGCAAGTCCGGGCTTTTGTACGAAGAGCTGGCAACCCATGAGAAGCTTCCTTTCATGACCCGATATGAGATGGATATTTTCAAGATGATACCAGATCGAGGGATCGCGTGTGAGGATATTTTGGATGAGTCTTTGCACGAGGAGGAAAGAACTAGAAGAGTCGAAGCTCTTGACAAACTAGAAGCGAAGGGTTTTATTGAGATCTTGCCCGATACTCACATCGTCGAGACAGAGTATGGCAAGCTCATGGATGATGCGCTCAGTGGTGTGCCAGAGGGTTTTGGAGCGCCTGTCAATCCTACTATCTACCGTGTAGTCAAAGCGATCGCAGAGACTGGAAGCATGTATGTCAAAGAGCAAAAAGTGCGCATCTTGCCAGAGAATATCAAAGAGGCGATCAAGCGAAGCGGACTGAGCAAGGAGAGCTTTGAGAAGGCCTACATCGCAGCTAGAGAGGCGAAATTTTTGGGTCGCAATAGCGTCAATGAGGCTGGTCTGAAGCTTTTGAAAGCTGTCGAAGCTCTCAACGCATAGATTTTGCTACCAAAGTAGCGGAAAAGTTATAGCCCTAACTATACAATAGGGCTATACCCATAAGGAGGTGTCTATGGCCTTGAGTGACAGACTTCAAGAGATAATCGAATCTCAAAAAGATGTGGTCAAAAAGGTCGCCGAACTGGTGAGCGAAGGGATAGAAGAGCTCAAGAAGAAGGCGATGGAAGAGAAGAGAAGCCTCGAAGAGGTAGTCGAAGAGATCATGGAATTGATCGTAGAAAAAACTCAAAAAAAGGAGAGAAAAATGTCAATGCCACTGCTAGGAGACAAGTTTCCCCAAATAAGCGTCCAGACGACACATGGGCCTATGACGCTGCCAGACGATCTCAAAGGAAAGTGGACGGTGCTCTTTAGCCACCCTGCGGACTTTACGCCTGTGTGTACCACTGAATTTGTGAGCTTTCAAAAGCACAAGGCGGAGTTTGACGCGATGAATACCCAGCTTATCGGTCTATCGATCGACCAGGTCTTTAGCCATATCAAATGGATCGAATGGATCAAAGAAAAACTCGACGTCGAGATCGAGTTTCCAATTATCGCTGCGACCGATACGTTGGCGATGGAGATTGGTATGGTCCATCCCAAAAAAGGGACCAATACCGTACGAGCGGTCTTTATTATCGATCCTGAGGGTACTGTACGTACGATTCTATACTATCCGCAAGAGATAGGACGAAATATCCCTGAGATCATCCGAGCCGTCAAAGCTTTGCAAAAGAGCGATGCCGAAGGCGTGGCGACTCCGGCCAACTGGCCCGAAAACGAGCTTATCGGTGACAAGGTCATCATCCCACCAGCCACCGACTGTGAAACAGCCAAGAAAAGAGTCAAAGAGTACAGCTGTTTTGATTGGTGGTTCTGCTACAAAGAGTCCAAGTAGACCTCTAAGCAAGCCTTTTGGCTTGCTCCTCTTTATCCCCTCTTTTAGTGTTTTCTAATCTTTTCCCCAACAGAGAGTTTTGCCATCAAAATTGTAAAAATATTATTAATATTATCAGCACCTCTTATTATAACTAGCTGTTATTAAATCCATTAGTAAAATATAAGAATTTTTAATAATGAATTAAGTTGATGGATATTATCATTTTTTCTGAGTGAAGATATTTCGCTCGACTTTACCAAAAGGATGGAGTATGGCACTAAGTAGAAGGGATATTCTCAAACTTGGTGGTTTGGCTGCTGCAGGAGCGGTGGTAGGAGGATGTAGTGCCTCAAGCAGCGGCACGAAGCCAAAAAGCCTGACGCAAGGTGGAGTGAGGATGGCGCCCGTCCCCAAGGCCAAGGGCCCGAGAGTCGTGGTCGTAGGAGGTGGATGGTCGGGGCTCTCCATCGCCAAATATGTCAAAAAATACGCCCCCGAAGCGGACGTGGTGCTGGTGGAGCGAAGGAGCTCCTTTATGT
>PUXX01000064.1 GCA_009659895.1 Campylobacterota bacterium | reverse complement strand
AGTTTCTTTTGGTTATATGTTCATAATCGATCTTTTCAAGATCAACAAACTCTATAAGGTATCGAATATCCTCCCCACTTCGCTTAATCTTTTTATTTTTAATTTTGATATAGGCTTCTGTAATGACCGTTTTATCAGGATCAGGAAGTGTAGAGAGATCAAACTCCATATAGCCATAGACCACTTTTCCATCTTTATCAAAACCACAAGCAAGCTTATCTTGTTCTAAAGACTCTTTCGTCACTGTCGCAAGTCTCAAGGGTTCGAGCTCCACTTCTGTTGGTGGGAGTGTATATTTGATATCAAGATGCGGTCTGTAATGGATACCGCCTCCAAAAGGACCGTAGCCGATATCGAACATCATCATCTGGCTATCGGCTTCAAGAGGAAGTTTTGTGGGTCCTTGCATACGAAAAAGGACCTCTCCACGGGCTAGTTGCTGCTGGAGTATCTTTCTTTCAAATTCATTAAGCTCCCATGTTTTCCATATCCCTTGGGTCAGTTTTTGAGAAGGAATCGTCTGGCCAAGAGTCTGTATCACTTTAGCGTTGTGAATATCTTCAAAACTGCTTATATTTGGCACATCTTCGATAAAACTGATCCCCCACTCTCCAAACTTCTCTATCTTGACATTGACACGATTGAGAGGATAGAGGCTAATTCGAGCCTCTTTGATAATGGCGTTTGGAGGGATGGAGGAGAGCTTGAATTTCATCACGCCATAGCTAATTCCAAGAGTTTTATTGACTCCTACAAATAAGGAGTTTTTTCCAAAATGCTCTTTGTTTTTTGTCGATTTTTGGGCCACATAGCCAATATCGTGAGGATATGGAAAAATATTGCGAAAAAACTCGTCTCTTTGGAGTTTCGTCATCACCTTTACTTGAGGAGCGAAGGGGCCTTTTTGTTTTGTCAGGGCATCAACCGGACGGATATAGTAGAAGTAGAGTTTGCCACTGTTGCGATCTTTGTCGATAAATTCCAAACGTTTCGTTGTCGCTATCAAAGAGGGCTCTTTACACGCCTCTTTATGCTTATCGTTTCGGTATATCTCAAAGTAGACATTGGGATGGCGCTCAAGATCATACTCCCAGCTAAGTTTTACACAGGTCTCGTCTACCTCTTCGATGGTGAA
The DNA here is from genome assembly GCA_009659895.1 of Campylobacterota bacterium. GTDB lineage: Bacteria > Campylobacterota > Campylobacteria > Campylobacterales > Nitratiruptoraceae > Nitratiruptor. The sequence goes on along the minus strand of PUXX01000064.1, from coordinate 17,504 downwards.
GTTTTCCACTCTTGCCGGGGTGTTTTTTGCGTAGTTGTGAGCTTCATTGAGAGCATAGAGGAGCGCTGGGATGTTTTCGTCGATAGATTCGCTCATATTTTGGAGATAATCGGGGATATTTCGTGTGCCAACCTCTACTACGCTAGCTAGGATTCCTTTGGAATAGTAATACTCTCTTCCACTTCCAGCGATGAGTTTTGCCGGGGGTTTGCCTCGGTGGATACCATACCTTCGCCCCGTCACTTTTTCAATCTCAAAGTTCATATTAGCACACAAGACATTAAGATCGGTCCCTTCGATCTCCGCTTCATGGTTGAACTTGTGGGCAGGGAAAAAGACGTTGCCTTGGGAGTGGTAATCAAGAGCTATGGTGATATTAGGGTGGCGATCGACAAACTCTTTGATAGCTCTTGTCTCTGGTTCACTAAAGGGTTCTGGACCTCCGTAGATATTGGATGAGTAGTTTTTTGACTTTATCCATCCTACGCTAAAGTTTCGGTTCAGATCGACTCCAAAGCTACCATCTGGATTTTTCCGTCTATTTTTCCTCCAAAAGGAGTAGTGAGTACGACTATACTCAAAGCCATCTGGATTGAGAACAGGCACGATATAGAGTGTGTTTTTAGATAGTGCACTCATGACTCTTGGATCGCTATCGTGGTTCTTGAGTAAAAAATCGACAAAAGCGATCGCAAGTTCGTTGCCTATCCATTCCCGTGCGTGGATTGTCCCTGTATACAGAAGGGCAGGTTTTAGATCGGCAAACTCCACATCTTGCGTAATGGTCGCTAAAATAATATCTCGCCCTTCCCATGTTGTTCCAATAGATTCTATCTTTATAAGATGAGGATAGTTCTTGACGCACTCCTTTAAAAACTCTACACTCTCTTCATAGGATTTATATTGATGCTTCACTTCGCTCCTTTTTAAACTCTTGCCATTTTTCAAGCAGTTTTTGCAGGGTTTTATCCTTTATTCCCTTAAGTTCAAGTAAAGCATCGGGATTATTATCAAGTTCATACGCAATATTCAATGGATCCATCTGCTCAAGGATCTTTTCTGCCCTCTTTTTTCCTAGAGCATCTTTCAAAAACTCCAGGGTCTCTTCTTCTGTATAGGGCACCGGTTCTGCGCCACTTGGCTCTTCGAAAATATGCTCTTCGTTGCTTTCTTTTCTGGGTGGCTCCTGCTTCCAAAAACCTTTACATTTATAGGTAAAATCCCACTTTTGGCTCGGCCACTCTTCATAGTCGCGATCTTCGGTAGCCAACATAGGATAGGCTTCATCCAGCTCCCAGATCTTCTTTACCGCCCCACTCTCATCCATCTTCTGTTTATTTAGAAAGTATTCTCCATCAAAGCTAGGTGTATATCGTCCAAAGGTGATATAGCGCATGGTGCGAAGTAGTGAGCTATCAATTTTTCCAAGTTCTTCCCAGTTGTAGATAGGAATATTTGGCTTTGGAAATCTTCCATCGCTCAGTTTCCACATGAGATACTGCCCAATCCAATCTCGAATATATGGAAAAGCAGCAAAAGCGGTTGCACACTCTAAAATCCGATATTTCCCATCTTTCCCCACAGCCACATCACAAGCCCAATATTCCGCATTTGCCGCTTTACTTACCTCTACTGCCAGATCCAACACTCCCTTTGGCACGTTCATATAGTCCATACTTCCACCTTGGCTAGTATTAGTGAGCCAATGCCCTTCAGGGGGCCTTCTCCAAAAGGCGCATACCGGTTTATGACCAATAAGCATCACTCGAATATCTGCTTCCATCGGCACAAAATCTTGCACATAGATTGGACAATATTTCTTCTTTTCTAAAAGCTCTTTAGCCTCTTTGAAGCTATCGACTTTATGGACATAGTAGCCTCCATAGTTGCTAGGTCCATAGCTTCTTTTAATAATTTTGGGATAGGTAGTTTTTCGTAAAAACTCCATTCCCTCCTCTTTATCATAAAAAATATAGGTTTTTGGCACAGGGATATCATATTTCCAACAAAACCTTGTAACATTCTCTTTTGATTTATTGGCAAATTGGCTATCAAGGCTTGGAATAAAACGCACGTTTGGAAGCTCTTTGGCAATCTTACGGAATGTCTCATAGGCAGTAGCTGGAATGTTGCCAATAAGCACATCAATCTTTTTTCTTTTTACCTCTTTGATAAAACGCTCCTCATCTCCTCTCCAGTGATAAACAACTGTCTCAATCTTATCAGGCCAGCCTCGAAAGTTGCTTCTATCAAAAAAGCGTAGCACATAATCCATATACAACAGACCTATTTTTGGAAGTTTTTTCATATTTTTTCCTTTATTTTTTTGTCAATGAGTTCTACTATTTTGTCGATCTTTTTATCGTTGAAATTAAGTCCCATCTTCTCTTGTTCTGGTGTAGCAAATGCCGGAATACCGTTAATCTCTAAAACAATATACTCCTCATGCTCTCTATCATAGATAATATCGACTCCCGCTATCTCGATATTGATAGCTTGAGCTGCCTTTTGAGCTAGTTTGACAATCTCATCGGTGCAGTCATCTCGCAAAATTACGCTCCCTCCGCTCGTTACGTTGGTGCGCCAATCCCCTTTTTTCGCTTTTCGTCCATAACAGGCGATAAATTCGCCATCAACTAAATCGACTCGAAAATCACTTCCATCATAATCGATAAATTTCTCTATATAGAAAAACCTCAGATCTGTTTGGTTCAAAAAGGGCAAAATCATATCAAGCTTATCTTTGCTATCTACTAGCGCCATTCCCATACCTCCCCAGCCATCTACCGTTTTAAAGACCGCTTTGCCCCACTCTAGCACTTTGTTACGAATCGTTTCGATATCTTCTCTGTGGCACAAAAAATAGTCTGGCGTTTTGATACCATAGCTTCGTAAAAGGTCGTTGGTCTTAAACTTATCTTCACTAATAGCAAAGGCCTGATAATTATTGATACAAGGCACATGTCGATCAAGGGCTTCATAGAGATAGACTTGATATTTTGTCTGCTCACCAGCGTTGTAGCTAAAAAAGCAGTCAAGCTCATAGAGATTGAGACCATCTAGTAGAAGCTCTCCATTTTGAGCGACAGCTTTACGAAGATTGAGCCCTGTTGAGACAACATGTCCTCTATCCTGGAGGCGGGCGACAATCTTTTGCTCAATACGATCCCCTCCTCCATTTTGATACATCCAGATACCAACAACAGCCATGGCAATCCTTTAAGAATTTTTTTCTTATAATACTTCAAAATCGGTTAAAGGATATTAAAATGGCTTATGATTTTCGTGAGCTTGAGGAGCTGGTATCGATCAACTCCTATACCAAAAATAAAGAAGGTGTCGATAAAAATGGCGATCTCATGCGCCAAAAGTTCGAAGAGCTTGGTTATAAAACAACTGTTTTTGAAAGAGAACTTTTTGGTAATCACCTTTGGTTCAAATCTTCTAAAAAAGAGGGAGCTAGAATGCTTCTTCTAGGTCATCTTGATACCGTGTTTCCTCCCGGGACTTTTGAGAGTTTCCAAGAGGATGAGGAGTGGATCTATGGACCCGGTGTCTGTGATATGAAGGGCGGTAATATGGTCATGGTCGAAGCCCTAAGAGCGCAGGAGAAAATCTACAATATCGATATCTTTTTGGTCAGCGACGAAGAGATAGGGAGCGATGATTCAAGACCTCTTACCTTTGAGATCGCAAGAGAGTATGAGTACTGTCTGGTCTTCGAGGCAGCGGGGAAAAATGACGAGATCGTCACCGCCAGAAAGGGAATCGGCACCTTTACCATCGATATCGAGGGCAAAGCGGCCCACGCTGGCAACTGCTACACCCAAGGGGTCGATGCCAATCAAGAGGCAGCGCACAAGATCTTGGCTCTTTCCCATCTTAGTGATCTCAAAGCCGGCACCACTGTCAATGTAGGAAAAATTGAAGGAGGTATCGGAGCCAACACCATCAGCCCCTATGCGAAGCTGATCTTTGAGGCGAGATTTAGGAGTACAAAGGAGCGGGATCGGATCTTGCAAGAGATCCACCAGATCGTCAACACCTCCTATATCCCCGGATCACTGGCAAAGCTTCTAGGTGGGCTCCAAAGAGACGTGATGGAAGAACACCCAGGACAGCTTGAGTTTGTCAAGAGACTTCAAGAGTGGTGTGGACACCCTTTGCCAACAGAGAGTCGAGGTGGTGGCAGTGATGCCAATATCGCCGCAAGTGCCGGAGCTATCACGCTCGATGGCTTTGGTCCCTATGGAGATGGGGATCACACCATCCATGAAAGAGCTAGCAAAAGGAGCTATCTTAATAGGATCGAGACGGTATCTAGGATCTTCAAGGGCTTCATGGAGGAGCTCTAGAAGCTCCTTAGATCTTGTAGCCAAGTCTCAAAGCTACCTCCTTGATATGCTCTAGACGTTTCTCGATAGGTGGATGGGATCGAAAGAGTTCGATAAATCCCACGATTCCAAAGGCTTTCATATCCTCTGGCAAAGCCACCTGTTCACGCGGGAGCTGTCCTAGCTTGGCCAGGGCGTAGTAGATACCTCTGGGACCATCCAGACGTACAGCCCCCTCATCGGCCTTGTACTCTCTATATCGGCTAAACCACATCGCCAGCATCGTAGCAAATAGCGTCAAAGCGATCTCCAGTACGAAGCTTATCATCATATAGGCCCCCGGTGAGACACGGCCCTCTTCATCTTTGGGCGCTAGGATCTGAGCCAAAAGTCTTGAGAAGAAGAAGACGAAGGTATTGAGCACCCCTTGCAAAAGGGTCATGGTGATCATGTCACCATGCTTGATATGGCTGATCTCATGGGCGATGACCCCTTCTACCTCTTCTGGACTCATCAGATCCATAAGACTTCTAGAGACCGCTACAAGAGCGTCATCTCTATTCCATCCGGTAGCAAAGGCGTTGGGCGGGCCATCGAAAATCCCTACTTCTGGCATGCCGATCCCTGCCTCACTGGCTAGTTTTTGGACCGTCTGGACCAGCCAGGCCTCTCTTTGGTCTCTTGGCTGCTCGATCACCTCCACGCCCATCTGCATCTTCGCCATCCACTTGGACAAAAAGAGCGAGATGATCGCACCGCTAAAACCCACCACAAAAGAGAGCCCCAAAAGTCCCGTGACGGTATTGTGATCTAGACGGATCCCAAAAAAGGCCTCCAATACGAAGATCGTCAGATAGATAGAGGCCATCACCGCAAGGTTCATAAGTATCAAAAGCACTATTCCCATCATCCCTCCTTATGAGTTTTTTTGATATTTCAAAGGCTAAATTCTATCCTTTTTTGTTAAACAAAAGGCGATCTTTTTTTCGTAGTATGCAGCCTCATTGATAAAGACCGCATAGCCCTCTTTTTGGCTTGTGATCTCTTTGTGGTCGAAGGTGACGAAGATAGGATCACCCTGGCGCAAATAGCTAAAATCTCTTCCCAAGAGATGAGGATGAATCATCCCAAAGAGCTCACCATCTCTCCTTGGAAAGTCCACGTACTCCACGATATCGTAGCACTCCAGCTCAAAATCGGCCCTCTGACCTTTTTGGAGGATCTCAAGGGCTCTTAGGAGCACCTTTTTGGCCTGGAAATAGAGCCTGGCGTCCAAGAGCCCCTGGCAGACAGGGCCACACTCAAGCGTGATGGAGGATGGGACGCAGGAGTTGATAAACTCCCCCTCCTCAGTCCCAAACCACCGCACGATCCTCACCTCCTCAAACTCCGCCGCCAAGATCTTGGCCACATTTTGGCTCAGGGCATCCTGGGAGCTTAGAATCACGCTGATTCCCATATTTGCCGTAGTGGTATGCAGATCGATCAAAAAATCGCTCTTGGCCAGATGGTTTTTGATCTTTTTGGCCCGCTCAAACTCATACCGATCCTCCTTGGCCGCGATCGGACCAAAGGAGCGATTGAGATCGTAGTCGATGTAGCGGCGGCACGCTTCGATCGCTTTGGGATTTGCCAAGAAGAGATCTAGATCCAGATCGATCGAAGGCCTGTGGCGTAAGAGATCTTTGACCAAGTAGATCCCCAGTAACTCATTGCCATGGACACCGCCGCTGATGCTCACTCGCATCGATCCTCCTTTTTGCCCTATTGTAGCATATCACACTTTTATGATTCTGCTTCGCACATCCTTGGTGGCTTCGACCATGTTTCTAAGGGCCAGGATCACCTCCTCCCAGCTTCTGGTCTTGAGCCCGCAGTCGGGATTGATCCAAAGGAGCCTTGCCGAAAAGACGCTGAGGCGATCTTCGATCTGCTTGAGGATCTCCTCTTTGGATGGGACCCTGGCCGAGTGGATATCGTAGACTCCAGCTCCGACCTCCTTTTGGTAGTGGTAGTCCCTGAAGGCCTCAAGAAGTCTGTTGCCGTTTCTAGCGGTCTCTATGCTGATCACATCCGCATCCATGGCGTCGATGGCCGGCATGATATCATTAAAATCACTATAGCACATGTGAGTATGGATCTGGGTGGTGGGTTTTGCCGGGGCTACCGCCATTTTGAAGCTCTCTACGGCCATCTTCTCATAGGATTGTCTCTTCTCTTTTTTGAGTGGATAGCCCTCTTTGAAAGCCGCTTCGTCTACCTGGATGATCTGGATGCCCGCACGTTGCAGATCCGCCACTTCATCAGCCACCGCCAGAGCCATCTGCTTCATGATCTGCTCTTTGTCCAGATCATCCCTCACAAAGCTCCAGTTGAGCATCGTCACCGGACCTGTGAGCATCCCTTTGACAGGTCTGGAGGTGAGACTTTGGGCATAGGTGATCCACTCCACACTCATCGCCCTGGGTCTGCTTACATCTCCATAGATCATAGGTGGTTTGACGCAGCGGCTTCCATAGCTCTGGACCCAGCCATTTTGGCTGATAGCCACCCCTTTGAGCATCTGACCAAAATACTCCACCATATCGTTGCGCTCGAACTCTCCATGGACCAGTACATCCAGCCCCACATCCTCTTGGATCTGGATAGCTTGAGCGATGAGTTCTTGGATCTTGGCTTTGTAGCGCTCCTGGCTCATTTTGCCGGCTCTGTAGGCTTTGCGAACTTTTCTAAGCTCCTGGGTCTGGGGAAAGCTTCCTATTGTGGTGGTCGGCAGGAGTGGATAGCCCAGGAGCTCCCTTTGCAGCGGGAGTCTTTGCTCCGCTTTCATAGAGCGCTCAGTGAGGCTGTTGGCTTTGAGGCGCTCCTGGATAGCCTGATCGTGGATCTTGGTGGAGCTTTTGCGCGCTTCGTTGGCCACGCGATTGGCTTCATAGAGTCTCATATCCTCATCATTTAGGCTATGAGATCGGTAGAGCTTATCGATGATGCGCAGTTCATCTAGCTTCTCGTTAGCAAAGGCTAGCCAGCTCTTGATCTGAGGATCGAGAGCCTCCTCATAGCGCAAGGTATAGGGCACGTGCAACAATGAGCAGCTAGGAGAGACCAAAAGCTTCTTGGGATCTTGGGGGAGGTTTTGGAGATATTCGACCTTTTTGTCGATATCGCTGATCCAGATGTTTCGCCCATCCACCACACCTGCGATGAGATATTTGTCGGATCGGGCGATCCTTTGGAGGGACTCTTTTGAGGGCTGGCCATGGACTAGATCCAAAGCGATCCCCCATATGGGCGTATCGACCAAGATCTCCACCGCCTCATCCGCCCTTTCGAAATAGGTCGCTACCACCAGATCCAGATCCCTCTCTCCCAATCTTTGATAGGCTTTTTGGAGTGCCAGGAGTCTTTTGGGATCTGGATCTAGCACCAAAGCCGGCTCATCTAGCTGCACCATCTGCACGCCCACCTCACCAAGCCGATCCAGAGCCTCCTCATAGACACCCACCACCTGATCCAGATGATCTAGCGGATCACTTCCATCAATACTCCTAGAAAAACTCAAAAAGGTAACGGGACCTATGAGATTGACCTTGGTCTTGATACCATGATCTAAAGCTTCCTTAAATTCTGCTATCGCTTTTTCTAGATTGAGACTAAACTGGCTATGAGCACCAAGCTTTGGGACGAAGTAGTGATAGTTGGTATTGAGCCATTTGGTCATCCCGAGGGCACGATGATTCCTATCTCCTCTTGCCATGGCAAAATATCGATCAAGGCCTACAAGATCTCCATATTCTTTGGGCCAACAGCCAAGCATCTGGATGGTGTCTAGCATCTGGTCATAGTAGCTAAAGTCGTTGCTGCTGATATAGTCTATGCCAGCTTGACGCTGATAGTCCCAGTGGCGCTTTTTGAGTCTCCTTGCGACTCTCTCCAGCTCCTCTTCGTCGATCCTCTTTTGCCAAAAGCTCTCCAGAGCGAACTTGAGCTCCCTTTGCTCACCAATTCTTGGATAGCCAATAACATATGTCATGATAATCTCCTTCTTTGTTTTTGCGAGAAAATGTGGTCGTTATGTTATGCAAAAGAAGAAGGAGGGGCTATCCCACTCTTGGTATAGCGACACCGGCACAAGGGAGGTTTTCTAAGACGTGCAAGCTTGAGGGCGTTGTGAGCGGCGCAGGCAAAGAAGATATTGCAATAGCAGGGTTTGGAGTCTGCTTGCAGCTCCAAGGAGCCTTGAGGAGGGGGATCTTCATAAAAGCAAGAGAATGTAAGAAGAGGACCTCTTTTTAGGGCTGTGATTTTGGCTTGAAGCTTGGGCAGAGCGTTGGTGAGCGTCATCGCCACCAAGCTAAAATAGTTGCCCCTAAATCCTGGCGCTATCAAGCCATCGCTCCAAAATCTTCGCTGCAGCTATACTGTCCAGGCGCCCATCCTTTTTGTGACGCATGATCCCTTTGGTAGCCTCTTTGGCCTCATGGGAGGTGAATCCCTCATCCACATAGACCACCTCCCCATCAAAATCCAGCAAAGAGACAAAATGCTCGATCCGCTTTTTCATCTCCTGATGGCTGCTGCCATCGGGGATTCCTACGACCAGTGTCTCGATTCCCCACTCTTGCAAAAAACGGCTTACATCATTGGCAGCTTGGTTTCTGTTTTTGCGAAGGATCGGGTTTTGGGGGATGGCAATCTTGCCATCCGGACTTATGGCAGTACCGATACGCCTTAGTCCCACATCGATAGCCGCGACTCTATTTGCCAAGGCAAAACTCCCCAAACATCTTGTCCAAAAGCTCCTCGCTCTCCATCGGTCTTGTGATAGAGGCTATGGATCTGATCGCTTCGTTGATATGAAAGGCAAAGATCTCTAGCTCTCCCATCTGTAATGGCAGCTTGGCCTCTTCGATCGCTTTTTTGGCCGATTCGACCGCTTCTATCTGGCGTCTAGAGACCAAGAGGATCTCATCGGAGCCGGCTAGATTGTCCAAGATCTTTTCAATTCGCCGGATCAAAGGTTCGATCCCCTCCTTGACACTGAGCTCCACCACATCCTCAAAAGGCAGCTTCGCCACCTTGCCCAGATCGATCTTGTTGAGGACGACGATGAGGCTCTTTTGGTCCTGGTAGCTTTTGAGAAGATCGATGATCTTCCTATCCTCATCGTCCAATGGGGCCGAAGCGTCGAACATGGCGACGACGATATCGCTCTCTTGGATAGCCTTGATGCTTCGCTCCACACCGATACGCTCAATCGCATCACTAGCCTCCCTGATCCCGGCGGTATCGACGAAACGTACCAGATGAGTACCTATGCGCACCTGCTCTTCGATGGTATCTCGGGTGGTGCCTGCTATGTCGCTCACGATCGCCCGCTCATAATCTAGCAACGCGTTGAGCAAAGAGCTCTTGCCTGTATTTGGTTTGCCAACTATGGCTATCTTAAATCCTTCCAGCAGGCCAGATCTGCGACGGCTGGACTCCACCACCCTATCAAGCTCCGTGGCGATGGAGTTGAGCTGCTCTTGGATCTGAAGACTCAGATCTTTGGGCAGATCCTCTTCGGCGTAGTCGATATTGACCTCTACATAGGCCAAGATCTTGATGAGTTTGTCTCTGAGATCTTCGATATACTCCTTGAGCTCTCCTCGTAGCTGCCTAGCCAAGATCCTGGCCGCATCCTCACTCTTGGCCTCGATGATCTTGGCGATCGCCTCCGCTTCGCTTAGATCGATCTTGCCATGCAAAAAGGCCCTTTTGCTAAACTCGCCGGGCATGGCCAAACGAGCACCAAGCTCCAAAACTCTTTGGAGTACCATCTGTGCTACCACGATCCCCCCATGGCACTGAAACTCCACCACATCTTCTCCCGTAAAACTTTTGGGCCCTTGGAAGTAGATCACTAGTGCCTGATCGATAAGGGAGTCTTGGGCGTCATAGAGATCGGCCAAGGTAGCGTGTCTGGGGGTGAAGGAGGATCGTTTGGTGATTGCTCTGGCAATCGTGAGCGCTTCTGGTCCGCTGACTCGTACGATAGAGATGGCCCCTACCCCATGGGCGGTGGCCACCGCCGCTATCGTATCATTTCTTTCTAAACTCATTGACGACGATATATTTTTCTTTGTAGCGATTTTCACGAATGGCTACATATTTGTCGGGGAAAGCCTTCCTAAGCTCTTTGAGAGCTATTTGAATGAGCACCCCATCGAGAGGTTTTGTCTGGCCTCTCCCCTCTTTCTTGATCCGCTCTATCACAGGAGCCAGATAGTTGCGGATCATCTCCTCCTGGGATTTGAGAAACTGGGCGATCTCCAAGCGGATCTGGAGATTGTATTTTGGATTGATCCAGTTAAAGAGCATGTAGCTTAGGGCCTTGTAGCGGTAGCCCTCCTTACCAATGAGCAGTGCCGCATCCTCTCCACTAAACTCAATGAGCAGTGTCTCCTTGTCATAGGGCTTCACCTTGATTGGATCGAGCCTGAAGCACATATCCCCAAAGAGCCGATTGAGCTCCATCTCGACCTCCCTGGCGATATCGCCAAGATCTTGGCTCTCTTTGTAGAAGTTGTCGAAGATCTCCTTCTCTTCCTCTTCCACCTTGGGCTTGACAGGAAGCTCCTCGATCTGGGGCTCTTTGGGAGGCTCCTTTTTTGAGGCTAGAATGATGGCGTTTTTACGCCCGATACCCAAAAGACCCTTGCTTGGTTGCTGAAGCACCTTGACATCCAGCTCCGTGACGGAGCATCCAAGCTCCGAAGAGGCCTTTTGATAAGCCTCTTCCAGTGTCTTCGCCTCGATCTTGATTCTTTCGCTCATGACTTATCCTTTGCCAAGGCCTTTCGTGACTCAAAAATCTTGTTGACCAGAAGCTGCTGGATGATAGAGAGGATGTTGTTGGTAAACCAATAGAGCGTAAGCCCCGCCGGAAATGTGAGGAAAAAGAACGTAAAGACGATAGGCAGCCACTCAAAGATCCTCTTTTGCATAGGATCTGTAATGGTCGTGGGCGTGATCTTTTGATGCAGATACATCGTCGCCCCCATCAAGATCGGCAGCACATAGTAAGGATCTGGCTGGCTAAGATCTTGGATCCACAAGATCCATGGAGCCCCTTTGAGTTCGATTGCGTTGAGCAAGACCCGATAGATGGCGAAGAAAATCGGGATCTGCAAAAGCATAGGCAAGCATCCGCCCATCGGATTGGCCCCGTGCTTTTTGTATAGCTGCATCATCGCAGCGTTCATCTTCTGCGGATCGCCCTTGTATTTTTGCTGGATCTCTTTGATCTTGGGAGCAAGATCTTTGAGCTTTTGCATAGAGAGCATACCCTTGAGGGTGAGCGGGAAGAGAATGATACGGATGATAATGGTCAAAAGCACGATAGCCCAGCCCCAGTTGCCCACGAGATGGTACAAAGCCAAGAGCGCTTTGAACATCGGCTTGGCTATGAAGGTAAAAAAGCCATACTCTATCACATCGGTGAGCTCAGGATGGATCGACTTGAGAGTTTCATACTCTTTAGGACCAAAATATCCTTGGATCTTGAAGGTGGGGCTAGCCTGCACGAAGAGGATGGGATTGTTGTTCTCATCTTTTGAGACCACCACATCCATGCCTTGCTCAAAATCATAAAAGAGCGTGGCATAGTAGCGATCAAAAGCTGAAGCGATGCGGGCTTTTTTAAATACCTCCGTCCCTTTGGCGTCGCCGTCTTCGATGATGGTGATGGTGCCGTCCGCCTCTTTGATCAAAGCTCCATGGAGGGTATAGCCATCGACTCGTACGTTGGGCCTGTATCCTGGAGAGAGGAAGTAGGGATGACTCCCCTCTATCTGTACTGTAGCCTCATAGTGTCCATCAGGATAGAAGGTGATGGTCTTGATGACGCTTGTGCTAGAGAGATTTTGGACTAGGCGTATACTCTTCTTGCCCTCTAGCGTGATCTGCTTTGGCCCGCTGTAGCTATATGGGACCTTGAATGCCTCAGCATTGAGCGCCACGTCGCTAAATCTCACCTCCAAAGGCTTGGGGAGCTTGGTCTCATCGAAGAGCTTGATCTGCTCACCTTGCTCGTTTTTGTACTTTTTCTCCTCCAGTACGACCTGAGATATCCGACCTAGCTTGTCCACATAGATATCAAACTTCTCACCCTTAAGACTCAGCAAGATCTGATTGTCCAGCGCTGAGGCGTGGCTCTGACTCTTTTGGGGAGCTGCAAGATCTGATGTGATCTTTTTTGGGGCTTCGTAGGCTTGGTGTTGGGTAGCGTTGGTCTCTGGGATCCTTTGGGGAGCAGATGGGATAAAGAAGTAGTCATAGACCATAAAAACGACAAGAGATAGCAGCGTCGCTAGCATGACTCTTTGATTGACACTCATCTTTTCAAACATAGACTTAGCCTTTAAAATTTTTTATAAGAAAGAACTTGCCCTGCCCTTTGGGCACGAGCCAAAACCGCACATCGATCTTTTTAAATTGTATATCGCTCAGCTTCTTTGAGACTATGGGATAGTCGATCCCACCGGCAAAGAGCTGGTTGCAGCGAGCCACACGCACCAAGCTCCAAAAAAGAGCCGATCCCAAGCTCTGCTGCTCCACCCTCCATTTGGTATATTCAGAGCAGGTGGGATAGTAGCGACAGCTCCCATAGGAGAGGAGCGTAAAGATCTTTTGGTAGATTTTCAAGATCCAAAGCACGACTCTTCTAATCATGGGCTATTTTTCTGATCAGCTGGGCAAAAACCGGCTCAAGATCGCTAAATTTGGCCGAAAGTATCTTCGGCTTGGCCACGAAGATGTAGTGGCCTTCCTTGAGTTCGTCGCTATGGAGTAGAAGCAGCGCTCTTAGAAGCCTCTTGGCTCTGTTTCTGGCCACCGCTTTACCCACCTTCTTGCTAGCTACAAATCCCACTCTAAGATCGTGGGCTTTGAGATAGAAGATGACAAAATAGGCTGAGTGATAGGCTCTGCCCCTGTTGTATACTCGATCGAACTCCCTCTTTGTCTTGAGGGTGTCGATCCCCTTTATACCGCCAATCTTTTTCGCCCTTTTCTTCTTCTAGCGTTGATCACCTTTCGTCCGTTCTTGGTCTTCATTCTGGCACGAAATCCATGTGTGCGTTTTCTGCGGGTATTGTGGGGTTGGTAGGTTCTTTTCATCAAGACGTCCTTTATCTAAATTTTGGAGCTTAAGTTTACTAAAATGGAGCTTAAAGTGAGATTATGCAAAAAGGCCCGAAGGCCTTTGGAGAGTTGGGGAAGTTAGATGCGCTGGCCGTTGACGTAGACCACCACTTCGTCGCCTTCGGCGTCGAACTTGACCGTATCGCCCTCTTTGACCTTGTCTTCGAGGATGAGTTCGGCCAAGCGATCTTCGACGATCTCGTAGAGCGCTCTTTTGAGCGGTCTTGCGCCATACACCGGATCGAAGCCGGCTTTGGCGATGAGCTTTTTGGCGCTTTCGGTAAGCTCAAGCTTGATATCTTTTTCTTTGAGTTTCTCTTGGATCTTTCTAAACATGATATCGACGATCTTGATAATCTCTTGCTCACCAAGAGGATTGAAGATGACGATATCGTCGAGTCGGTTGAGAAACTCCGGCTTGAAATAGCGCTTGAGCTCGTCCTTGACCGCCTTTTCCCTGTCTTCGGGATCTTTGAACTCCATAATCTTGTCACTGGCGATGTTGGAAGTGAGGATAATGATGGTGTTTTTGAAATCCACCGTCACCCCTTTATTATCTGTCAATCGCCCATCATCCAAGACCTGGAGCAAGATATTGAACACATCTGGGTGGGCCTTCTCGATCTCATCGAACAAAATGACGCTATAGGGTTTGCGTCGCACAGCTTCTGTCAGCTGTCCGCCCTCTTCATATCCTACGTATCCCGGAGGTGCACCGACCAATCGGCTGACCGCATGTTTTTCCATATATTCGCTCATATCAAAACGTATGAGCGCCTTTTCGGTATCGAACAAGAACCTGGCCAACGTTTTGGCGGTCTCGGTCTTACCCACACCGGTAGGTCCTAGGAACATGAAGCTCCCAATAGGTCTGTTTTGATCGCTAAGCCCCGCTTTGTTTCGCTTGATGGCACGTGCCACCGCCTTGATGGCCTGATCTTGGCCGATAACGTACTTGCGAAGCTCATCTTCGATATGCAAGATCTTCTCTTTTTCGCTCTGGAGCATCTTGCTCACCGGGATTCCGGTCCACTTGCTCACGATCTTGGCGATCATCTCCTCATCGACAGCCAGCTTGAGCAGAGTTCCCTCTTTTTGCATTCGCTCCCACTGCTCGTTGAGCTCTTGGAGCTTCTTCTCAAGCTCTGGGATCTCACCATACTCGATCTTCGCCGCTTTTTCGAAATCCCCTTCTCGTTTGGCCTTTTCCGCTTCTGCTCTGAGCTTTTCGATCTTCTCCTTGATCTCGGCTATCTGCTTGAAGATCTTCTTTTCAGTCTCAAACTGCGCCTCCAGGCGTCGCTTCTCTTCTTCAAGCTCAGCAAGCTCTTTTTCGATCTCTTTGAGCCGCTCTTCGTTCTTTTTACTCTTCTCCATCAAGAGCGCCTCTTTTTCGACCAGGAGCTGCTGGATCTTTCGCTTGACACGGCTCAATTCAAAAGGCTCAGACTCAATCTGCATCTTGAGCTCCGCCGCCGCTTCGTCGATAAGGTCGATCGCCTTGTCCGGCAGGTATCGGTCGGTGATATATCTGGTAGAGAGCTTCACCGCCGCTACCAGTGCGCTATCTAGGATCTGGACGTTGTGGTGCGCTTCTAGACGCTCTCTGATACCTCTTAGGATCTGCAAAGCCTCTTCAGGGCTTGGCTCTTCGACCTTGACAGGCTGGAAACGTCGCTGCAAGGCTGCATCTTTTTCGAAATACTTTCTATACTCCTTGAGTGTCGTCGCACCGATGGTATGGAGCTCTCCACGTGCAAGAGCTGGCTTGAGGATGTTGGCTGCATCCATACTCCCCTCGCTGGCTCCAGCACCTACGATCGTGTGGATCTCATCGATGAAGAGGATGATGTTTCCAGCGTTTTTGACCTCTTCGATCACCGCTTTGAGCCGATCTTCGAACTCTCCTCGATACTTGGCCCCTGCTACAAGGGCGGTCAGATCCAAAGCGATCACCCGCTTGTTCTGAAGGCTTAAAGGCACCTCTTTGTTGACGATACGCTGGGCCAGCCCCTCCACGATAGCTGTCTTACCGACTCCGGGCTCACCTAGCAAAATCGGGTTGTTCTTGGTCTTTCGAATGAGGATCTGCATGACACGATGGATCTCCTCATCCCGCCCGATCACAGGATCGAGTTCACCTTCGGCAGCCTTCTTGGTCAGATCGATTCCGTACTTCTCCAGCGCCTCTAGAGTTTCATCGGCGGTCTGGGATTCGATCTTCTTGCCTCCACGGATAGCCTCAAGAGTCTTTTTAAGCTCAAAAAGATCCACATATTTTCCCAAGATCTCCTTGATGACGGGATGGTCGATGTTGGCTTCTAGCCATGTATCGACGGCTAGGTATTTATCGCCGTTTCGTACCATCAGACCTTCGGCTTTTTGAAGACTCTCGGCAAGTCCTCTGGATATCTTGATATTTTCTTTGGTAATAGAGGAGACCTTCGGCAGTCTGTCAGCCGCGCTCTTGACCTCAAGCTCGATAGCGGCCTTGTCCACTCCAAGCTTGTTGAGGGCCTGGTTGAGAATGGAGCCCGTATCGGTCAAGAGTGCCCAGAGCATATGGACCACGTCCACCTCCGGGTTTTTGTTGTGTAGGGCTAGGCTGACGGCGCTGTCGATGGTCTCGGTCATCTTATGGGTCAGCTTTTCAAAAATGTTGCTCATTCCATCTCCTTTGGTTGATTTTTGCGTAATTATATAACTTTAGTCAATCATTGTCAAGTTTTGTTAGTTTCGTATTTTATGCCTTGTGAGGGGCATTGAGAAACCTTATCATATAGTATCAAACTTTTCTTGAAGATAGTGCAACTTTCGTTGCAAAAAACTATTTAGCCAATTTTTAGTAATAGTTCCTTATAATATAGCCTAAAAAACTTAGAGGATTTCGATGAAAAGAAGCAGACCCTTCGCCATCGGCGTCGCGACCGCCTTGGTCCTTGGCGCCTCTACCATCTTCGCAAGAGGTACCTTCGAGAGCAATCTCAGCTCCAGACTAGAGGCGATCACCAAGTTTACCAAAGTGGTCAATACGGTAGAAGACTATTACGTCGATCCTCTGACCATCGAAGAGATCATCAACAAAGCGATCAGTGGCCTTCTCTCCAACCTCGACGCCCACTCAGCCTATCTGGACAAAAAACACTACAAAGAGCTCCAGATCCAGACCCAGGGGGAGTTTGGCGGACTTGGGATCACCGTGGGCATGCGTGATGGCGCTTTGACCGTCATCGCTCCTTTGGAAGGCACCCCAGCTGATAGAGCCGGACTCAAGGCAGGAGATATCATCCTCAAAATCGGCGATAAGTCGACGCTCGATATGACTTTGGACGAAGCGGTCAATCTCATGCGGGGCAAACCGGGCACCAAGATCAAGCTCACCATCTTTCGCAAAGGAGAGCCAAAGCCCTTCGTGGTGGAGATCGTACGAGACATCATCAAGGTCGACTCTGTCTATGCCAAACATATCATCGACGATTCGGTGCTCTATTTGCGTATTACCAACTTCGATAAAAAGGTGGTCAAGGATGTCAAGAAGTTTCTCAAACAAAACAGACAGGCCAAAGGAATCATCCTAGATCTTCGAAACAATCCGGGAGGACTTCTAGATCAAGCGGTCCAGCTGAGCGACCTCTTCATCGACAAGGGGGTCATCGTCAGCCAAAAGGGACGCATTGAGAGTGAGAATAGAGTCTACAAAGCTCACAAAGCCGGCACCCTCAAGGATATCCCCCTGGTCGTCCTTGTCAACGCCGGTAGTGCAAGTGCCAGCGAGATTGTCAGCGGAGCCTTGCAAGACCACAAAAGAGCGGTGATCGCCGGGGAGAAGACCTTTGGCAAAGGGAGTGTGCAGGTGATCTTGCCTATCACCGACGACGAGGCGATCAAGCTCACTATTGCTAGGTACTATCTGCCCAGCGGTCGCACCATCCAGGCCAAGGGCATCACCCCCGACGTCATCGTCTATCCTGGCAAGGTGGAGAA
>PUXX01000031.1 GCA_009659895.1 Campylobacterota bacterium | reverse complement strand
ATATCCCAGCTTTTTGAGAGAAGATGGCAATAAAGATCATGATAATACGCTCCATACAGCAATCCAACAAAAAATCCAAATAACAAGAATACTCTTTTCATATCAGCCTCCTTATCGCGCTCTTATAGACATTATATGTTCTGACAAATTAAATATTTATTAAAATCAAAGCAACTTATTTAATTTGTATATTTCAGATTGCGTAAAGATAAAAATGGGGCGCTGGCATCAAAAGAGAAAAAAGGCTGCTGAAAGAAAAGAGACGAATTGATAAAAGCGAAGAGCCCAAAAGAGCCTATATCTCTTTTGGACGATCTATACTTTGACGAAGCATATCTTTCATGGAGATATAGCTATTGAGCGCACTCACATAGGCTCTAGCACTTGCTATCATCGTATCGATACTGAGCCCATGCCCAATGACGGCTGGTTTGTTCTCATCGAAGACCACCTTGACCACCACTTTGGCAAGAGCATCTTTACCCTTGCTGACCGCTTGGACCTGGTAGTCATGGAGCCTGCCTTGGTATCCGGTGATTCGATCGATCGTTTTAAATATCGCATCTATCGTCCCATCTCCAATCCCAGCGTCGGTGATCTCTTGGTCCTCAAACTCGATCGTCACCGCAGCACTTGGCACCCCTTCGCTACAATCGTTGATCTGAAGCTTTTTGAGTTTATAGACCTCCGGCGCGCTTGCGATCTCGTTGGTGATGAGGACTCTGATATCATCATCGGTGATCTCTTTTTTCTTATCGGCCAAGATCTTGAAGCGCTCGAAGGCTTTGTTGAGCTCCTCATCATCAAGGCTAAATCCAAGCTCTTGGATCTTTTTCCTAAATGCATGGCGGCCAGAGTGTTTCCCAAGGACGATGGCATTGCGATCGAGTCCTATATCTTCGGCCCGCATGATCTCATAGGCCTCTCGATGCTTCAAAACGCCGTCTTGATGGATACCGCTCTCATGAGCGAAGGCGTTTTTACCCACAATCGCCTTATTTGGCTGAGGCTCGATACCGGTGATGGCAGCGACCATACGGCTGGTAGGATAGATTTCTCGGGTATTGATCCTGGTATCGATACCGACAAAGATATCCTTTCTGGTCTTGATCGCCATGACAATCTCTTCCAAAGCAGCATTACCAGCTCTCTCTCCTAGGCCGTTGATCGTGCACTCTACCTGTCTGGCTCCATTGAGCACGCTATAGAGGGAGTTCGCCACCGCAAGCCCCAAGTCGTTGTGGCAGTGCACCGAGATGACGGCCCGATCGCCTATGAAGTCATGGAGCTCTTTGATCATCTCTGCCATCTCGTGAGGGAAGCGATAGCCGACGGTATCTGGGATATTGATGGTCGATGCCCCCGCTTCGATCACCTCATCGATAATCTCTTTCAAAAAGCTCATCTCACTTCGCCCAGCATCCTCGCAGCTAAACTCCACATCCTCGACAAACTCCCTCGCATATCGCACCGCCTCGACCGCTCGCCGTATCACCTCCTGGGGCTCCATACGAAGCTTATATTTCATATGGATAGGGCTCGTGGCGATGAAGGTGTGGATACGCTTATATCTTGCCGGCGCCACCGCTTCCCCAGCAGCTTTGATATCCTTCTCCACCGCCCTTGCCAAGGAGCAGACAACAGAATCACGCACTACTTCAGAGATCTTGCGAATCGCCTCAAAATCCCCAGGACTTGCCGCTGCAAACCCAGCTTCGATGATATCGACCCCAAGCTTTTCAAGCTGCTTGGCGATCTGGATCTTCTCTTCGGTATTCATCGAAGCGCCGGGGCTTTGCTCTCCATCTCGCAAGGTCGTATCGAAAATCTTTACCATATCGGCCATTGTCTATCCTTTATATTTTTGAAATTGTATTAAATTTATGAGGCGTTTTTAAAGAGGCAGGAGGAGGTTTTTGATCTCGATTTTGGGAAGATATTTTTGGGCCTTGATGACTCCAATGTCATTCATTATTTTCCTTTGATAAACTTTTTCCACTATTATAGCGTATTTTTCTTCGTATCAAAAAGTATCCGGCACGAACAACCCCGGCAAAGATAAAAAAGGTGATCCCAAGTGTGATAAACTCCGCCGGATAGAGATAGAGGAGCGCTACAATGACGACCAAAAAAACCAAGATCTTGATCACTTGTGTCTTTTTCAGGTCGATCTTTTTAAAACTTGGATAGCGGACATTGCTCACCATCAAAAAGGCCACCACAAGCGTCATCACCAAGATCGCCTCTTTGAAAGAAGTGAGATTGTACTTTTCATAGAGCAGTACCCACCCGGCCACAAAGACGGCGGCACTTGGGATGGGGACTCCTACGAAGACGCTGGGTTCGCTTGAAGGGGCCATGACATTGAATCTTGCAAGCCGAATAGCCCCGAAAACCACATAGAGCGCCACCACCAACGTGCCAAATTTTCCAAACTCATGGCCGATAGCTTGATACAAAAGGACCGCAGGAGCCACGCCAAAAGCTACGATATCGGCCAAGGAGTCGAACTCCACGCCAAACTTGCTTGTGGCGTTCGTCATTCTAGCCACCCGTCCATCGATTCCATCCAAAATCAATGAGATAAAAATAAGATAGGCTGCCTTTTCGAAGTCTCCCCTGATAGAGGCGATGATGCTAATAACCCCAAAAAAGACCGACAAAGCGGTAAAGAGGTTGGGAAAGATATAGCGTATATCAAAGGAGGGCTTCTCCAAGGCTATCCTTCTTCGCTTTTTTTCGGCTCTTGATCATTCGTAGACTGCTCTTTTTGCTCCTGCTCTTTGCGCTCTTTCGCCTCTTTTTTGGCCTTTTCGATATCGTCGCCATTTTCATCTACCAAGAGGCTCTTTTTGCCGCTTTGCTCTTCGAACTCTTTGATAATCTCTCTGACCTCTTTACCCTCGATCACCTCTTTTTCAAAGAGCACCTTGACCATCTTCTCTATTGCCGGAGCGTACTCTTTGAGGCGGTTTTTGACATGCTCGTAGCGCTCGTTCAAGAAGCGCTTGATAAATTCATCGATCTCTTCGGCCAGTTTTTCGCTATACTCCTTGACCGGCTGAAGACCACCACCTAAGAACATATTGCTCTTTTTCTCTAAGACCATAAGCCCAGCCACATCACTCATCCCATACATACTAATCATCGCTTTGACGATATCGGTGGCTCTCTCCAGGTCGTTGGCAGCTCCCGTGGTAATCTCTCCAATAAAGAGCTCCTCCGCCGCCCGTCCGCCAAGGAGCGTGTCGATCTCGGCGACGAGCTCTTGCTTGGTCATGAGATATTTGTTCTCTTCTGGTGTATTGAGCGTATAGCCAAGAGCTGCAAGGCCTCGCGGGATAATGGAGACCTTCGTCACCTTTCTAGCTCCCTTCGTCGTCTCGGCTATCAAAGCGTGGCCGCTCTCGTGGTAGGCTACGATCTTCTTCTCTTTAGGACTGATGCGTCTGCTCTTCTTCTCTAAGCCAGCAATAGCTCTCTCCACCGCTTCAAGGAGGTCCTCTTGCTCGACCCTCTCTTTATTTTTTCGTCCGGCAAGGAGTGCCGCTTCATTGACGATATTGGCCAGATCGGCTCCGGCAAGTCCCGCGGTGAGCCTGGCAATCTCTTCGAGATCTACGTTATCGGCCAATTTGATATGCTTGACATGGACTTTGAGAATCTGAAGCCATCCTTCGAAGTCCGGCTTATCCACCACCACCGTTCGATCGAAGCGCCCGGGGCGCAGGAGGGCCGGATCGAGGATTTCTGGGCGGTTGGTAGCCGCCAAGACAATTACTGGGGATTCGGAGCTATCGAAGCCATCCATCTCGGCTAAAAGCTGGTTGAGCGTCTGCTCTCGCTCGTCGTTGCCCCCAATAGGCCCGGAAGCCGCCCGACTCTTCCCGATAGCGTCGATCTCGTCGATGAAGATGATGCTTGGCGCCTCTTTTTTGGCCTGTTCGAAAAGATCTCGCACCCTAGCAGCCCCCACGCCCACGAACATCTCGATAAAGCTACTCCCGCTGACAGCAAAGAAAGGCACATCCGCCTCTCCCGCCACCGCTTTTGCCAAAAGGGTCTTTCCCGTCCCCGGAGGACCCACGAGCAAGACCCCTTTGGGAATCTTGGCCCCAAGGCGGATATAGCGCTCGGGGTGCTTGAGAAAGTCCACGATCTCCTTGACCTCCTCTTTGGCCTCCTCCACTCCGGCCACGTCGCTAAACTTGACTTTGGGACGCTCGGAGTTGATGAGCTTCTTGGCGCTTCCCATGCCAAGAATCCCGCTGCCCACACTCTTTTGCATCCGTGAGGCCAAAAACATCCAAATAGCAAAGAAGATAAAGATCGGTATCACCCACCCAAATATCATCTCGGTCAGCCAGTTGCTCTCGCTAAAGCCGCCGTAGTCGATCCCCTTCTTCTCCAAAAGAGGAATGAGGGAGGTATCGTCTGGAACCCGGTTGGCAAAATAGATAACCTTATAGCCCCCCTCGTTGGCGATAGCTTTGATCACCCTTTGGCCGATAGCCACATACTGCACTTTGCCCTGCTCGATGAGCTTTTTGAGCTCGCTATAACTCACCTCTTTGGTCTTTTGCACCGGAGCGCCGGTCATATGCTGCTTCGCCCCTTGGCCCATCGTGTTGGCCGGCTCTAAAATGGACTTAAAAAGCAGTATGAGAATAACGCTAAAAATAGCGAAGGTCAAAAGAGGATTTTTATTGAAAAAGTTGTCGTTTTGCGGCGGTTTTTTCTTGTTATCTGCCATCTTCACCCCTATTTTCTAAAATCATCGTAATCCATTCTCCTTCTTGAATCTCTTGTCGTATCGGTAAGTTAAATTTTTGGGCCACTTTGTCCCGATATTTGTCGATGATGCCGGAAAGCACCAAAAGGCCGCCCTCTTTTGCGGCTCTTTTGAGATCCTGGGCTATCATGACAAGCACATCGGCGACAATATTGGCTATAACTATATCATACTTTTTTTTGGCCAAGGCAGCGCTTCCCACCCAAGCCTCACCAAATTCAACTTCATTTAAGGCAAAGTTCTTCTTCGCCTCCTCGATCGCCAACTCATCCGTATCGCAAATATCGACCTTCGCTCCCTTTTTCGCCCCGGCTATGGCCAGTATCCCACTGCCGCATCCTACGTCCAAAAGCTCCTCGCCCCCTTCGACGTAAGTCTCGATAGCACTCAAACAGCCCCTCGTCGTCTCGTGATGACCGCTGCCAAAGGCGAGGGCGGGATCGATTTGGATATTGATTTTGCCCTCTTTTGGCTCATACCAGCTTGGATAGATATAAAAGGCTCCCGCCTCTACCGGCGTGATAGATCGCTTGTAGTTTTCGATCCAATCCTCGTTGGCCTTTTTGGCCTTGGTAATTTGAAGATCGATAGAGGTATCGAAGAGCTCCTCTAGGCTCTTGACATAGCCTCGAAGCTCATCCATTACCTCATCCAAAGGCTCCTCGCTTCGCAAAATCAAGCTTGAGTCTCTCTCTTCGATGCCGTTATAGAACCTATCCATCAAGAAAGATTCGATCTCATCTTTGAATTTGTCGGTGGAGACAATGTATTCGTAGTAGTATCTATCCATTACCCGCCAACCTCAACGCCTCTTGCAAATCGATAGTCCCCTCGTAAAAGGCCTTGCCCACAATCACACCGGCCACCTTTTTGGTCTCAAGAAGCTTTTTGATATCCTCGATATCCCTCACGCCCCCGCTTGCGATCGTATCGATACCGCTAGCTTCAGCAATTGAGACGGTAAACTCCACGTTCACACCGCTCAATGTCCCGTCTTTGCCCACATCGGTGCAGATAATCGCCTCCACACCGCTTCTTGCGAACTCCTTGGCAAGATCCGTAGCTCTCATCTTGGATGTCTTGGCCCACCCTTCTACCGCCACATAGCCATCAATCGCGTCGATTCCTACGGCTATGGGGTATTTTGCGGCCATCTCTTTGACGAAATCCGGCTCCTTGACGGCGATGGAGCCCAGGATAAGTCGATCGATACCAAGATCCAAGTAGCGCTTTATGGTCTTTTCATCTCGAATCCCGCCTCCAAGCTCGATTTTGAGATCGGTGTTGGCTCGAATCTTTTCAATCTGCTCCAAGTTTTTGGGCTCTCCGGCAAAAGCGCCATTGAGATCGACCAGATGGAGCCACCTCGCTCCCATCTCCTCGAACCGCTTGGCCACCTGCCACGGCTCGTCGCTATAGATCTTGGCCGTCTCCATGAGCCCTTTGGTCAGACGCACGCATTTGCCATCTTTCAAATCGATCGCCGGTAAAATCTCCATCTACATCTCCACAAAATTTTTAAGAATTTTTAGCCCATTATCGTGGGACTTCTCCGGATGCGGCTGCAATCCAAAGACATTCTCTTTTTGCACCGCGCTTACGAACTCATAGCCATAGAGCGTCTTACCGATAGCGAACCTGTCGTCGCATTCTACATGAAAACTATGAACGAAATAGAGATAAAAGGCTTGGGGCAGCCCCTCGAATAAGGACGACTCTTTTTGAACGAAAAGCTCGTTCCATCCCATATGGGGGACTTTGAGAGGCTTGGGAAATCTGCTCTTATCAAAAGGCACCACCTCCCCTTGAATGAGCCCAAGCCCCTCATGCTCACCAAATTCGTAGCTCTTCTCAAAAAGCAGCTGCATCCCAAGACAGATCCCAAGCAGAGGCTTCCCGCTTTTGGCAAACTCCTTGATAGCTTTGTCCATCCCATATTCACTCAAGTGCTCCATCGCATCTCCAAAAGCCCCGACACCGGGAAGAACGAGCTTGTCGTATCTTTTGAAATTCTCAGGCTTTTTTTCAATCACAGCTTTTGCCCCAATCTTATCAAAGGCGTTTTGGACACTTCGAAGATTGCCCATATTGTAATCGACTATCCCTATCATTCTTCCTCTTTCGTCTGCGCAACCGATTTGAGATAGAACGAGAGCCCAAAGAGCAGCATCGTCACGGCAGCCACCAGATAGACCGCATACAAGATTTTTTCCGGCCCGATGATGGCGAATTTGAAAACCAGCATCAACGCCTCGATAGAAAGGGCAATGACGATGGAGCCCAAGAAGCGAATCATCGTTTTATGAATATCATTGGTCTCTCGTTTTTTATGGTGTCCCAGCACCTCTTCTTCAAAGAGCGTCTTGACCAGATCGAAGATAGCCAGTGAGAGGGTTATCAAAATGGTGGATTCAAAGATCTCCTTGATATCGAGGTTGTGAAAATGGATACCATGCACCATCACGCTCATGATCCCTTTGGCAAAGAGCAAAACAGCCACCAGCAACAAAGCGGCGGTAAAAAAAGCGTAGCTGATCTTGCTAAATTTGCCAAAATAGGAGTCGATGGAGCTTGGGTGGAACATTTTAAGAAGATTTTTAAGCGAGATATCGACGCAGACGATATAGACAAGCTGCTTCTTATCGTCGTAGATAGGATACGAGGCGGTGACGGTGAGCTCATGGGTCAGAAGCGAAGGGTAGGGATCGGTCAGGATACAGCGCTTCTCCCTGACGGCTCGGTAGTAGTAGGCCCTCATGCTGCGGTTGATCCCTTTGCCCCGTCGATATTCGGGGTTGTTCGAAATCGCGTCGATGATCTGAGTACCCTTCTTGTCCAAGATATAGAAGGCTTCGGCCTGGGGAAGCTCCTTTTTTAAAATCTTCAAAGCGTTGATAATATTCTCCAGCGAGGGTTCTGGTACATAGTTTGGGATATAGCGCTGGAGCAAGAAACATAGATAGGCTCTGGCTTTCGTCCGTATCTCCGAAAACTCTTCGATTTCAGTCACTACCATCCACTTCCCTTTCTATAAATTTCACGAACGTCTCCTTATAGGCTCTATCGGGCAGTCTATCCTCCACTTTGATATCGAAGAGGATCTGCTTGTATTGATCAAGCGTCATATTCCCTTTTAAAAGCTCGTACTTCAAAAAGAGAAAATAGGTATTGAGCACGTCGCTCTCACAATACTCCTCGATTCTTTCAAGGTCGTTATTATAGTATAGTTCCAAAACTTGATCCCCACTCACATCAAACTTCCCCGGTATGCCCATCATCTGGCATAGGGTATCGAGTTTGAGCCCTCGCACCGCTCCAAAATGTCCAAGCACGTCCATCAGATCCAGATGAAAGGCCTCGGAGTATCTGGCCCGGTAGTTCTCCCACTTGGTTTTATTAAGGGCTTGATTATCTTGTTCAAAATAGGCAGGACAACTAAGATTATACTTCATCGCCCGCATCAAAAGCATAGGGATATCGAAACTGCGGCCGTTGAAGCTGACGAGTCTTGGGTTTTTCCTATCGATATAGCCTAAAAACTGCTCGATTCTTTCTCTCTCATCCCTTCCAGGAAAGGTGCCAACTTTGATAAAATTACCTAAATCGTCCGTAAAAACAGCGCTTATAGCCACAACCTTATGATAAGGATGGGGCAAGAAGCTGGTGCCGTTTTTGGCTTCATGCTGGGCAAGGGCTTGAAGCGTCGCTTCATAGTCGTCCCCTCTCACGTCGAAGGTTTGGCGAACGAGGGCAATATCTGGTATAGTTTCACAATCGAATATGCAGATCATTCCACTCCTTATATAAAGATAATTATACTAAAAAGGTTTCATTTGAAGAAGCAGCTTTTTTTAGCGCTCGTTTTGACACTGCTCTTTTTGCTGCCCGATCTGGTGTTTAAGATCTTCTATTCCCACTATCTCGTCTTCCACCCCTCCATGCTCAAAGAGATAGGGGCTTTGTATCTGCTCTCTTTTTTGATTTTAAGTATCAAAAACTACTGGGTACGATTTGGATTCGCCTTTTTCGTAGCGGCCCTTAGCTTCGCCCAGCTCTTTCACTTCGCCTATTTTCACTCCTATCTGATGCCTTATGAGATAAGCCTTGTAGACCAAAGCGACGAGCTTTTCGACACACTGGAGCGCATCTTCGGTTTCGTTTTTCTTCCTATTTTGCTTTTTGTTCTTCAACTCGCCGCTTTGGCGTGGGTTTTGAAAAAGAGCGCCTTTACTTTTCGCTACGCTTGGCTTATCATCGTGCTCCTTTTAGCTATTGGCCCAATTTCGGCGATGAAGCGCAAACGAGCCTACATCTACCTTCCAAAAGCGACATCCTTTTCGTTCAAAAACACCTTCAACGCCCTTTCATGGTTCACGGCAAAAGAGCTTTTCCAAGATCGAAAAACGCCCCATTTCAAACCCTACGAGCTTCGTGAGCTCAACACCACACTGCCGCACAACATCATCGTCGTCATGGGGGAGAGTCTCTCTAGCAAACGGATGAGCCTCTTTGGCTACCCCAAATCCACCACGCCCCATTTAGAAGCGCTAAAAAGTAGGCCCAACTTCCTCTACACCAAAGGCTTCTCCGGAGGCGTCACCACCGACGTGGCTGTGCCCACATTCTTCACGCTCAAGCGCGAGCCCCAAAACATCGCACCTCTTGTCACCAACAAAACCAACCTCTTGCGCCTTGCCAAAGAGAGAGGCTACGCCACCCACTACGCCACGACCCAAAACCTCTTTGTTATTGGCGGCGTTTTAGCCGACTTTAGCGACGAGGTCAAGGTTTTCACCGGCTACGACGAGCTTTTGCTTGACTATCTTCGATCCATCGATACCAACCAGAGCAATTTCGTCATCCTCCACCAGCGCAACTCCCACAGCCCCTACGAAAAATATACGCCACCCAAGTTTTACAAATACCCCTTCAAAGATGAGCCCTATGAATCTTATATGCGCAACTCCTACCTCAATTCCCTTCTCTATACCGACTGGCTGCTGAGCGAAATCTTCAAAGAGGCTGAAAATATGCGAGGCTGTACGATCGTCTTTGCTACCAGCGATCACGGAGAGATGATGGGGGATAAGAGCGAAAAGGGAAGATTTGGCCATGTCTATTTGGGCTATGAGGACGCGAAGGTGCCGATGATGATCTACTACACCAAAAGCTGTCCCGCCTCTTTGACCAAAGAGCTAAGCCTTGACAAGGTTATCTCCCACTACCAGTTTGGCAAAATGATCGCCAAAACCTTGGGCTACGAGGTCGAAAACCCCAACGACGACGGCACCTACTACATCAACGGCGTCGATATCGCCGGGCACAAAGGTTTTCTGAAAATAAAGGAGAAGAAGTGAAGATATTGGTAACGGGCACAGCCGGATTTATCGGCTTTCATCTGGCAAAACGGCTCCTTGATCGGGGCGACGAAGTGATCGGGATCGACAACATCAACGACTACTACGATATTCGCGTCAAATATGGCCGACTCAAAGAGCTGGGATTTCAAGAAGAAGATTTCGACTTTGGTAAAAGATACACCAGCAAAGCCTACCCCAACCACGCCTTTTACCGCATCGATCTAGAAAACAGAGCGGCGATGGAGTTCGTCTTCAAAGAGGAGCGCCCCAAAAGAGTCTGCCACCTCGCCGCGCAAGCGGGAGTGCGCTACTCCTTGACCAACCCCGACGCCTATATCCAGAGCAACATCGTCGGCTTTCTCAATATCTTAGAGGCGTGTCGCCACCACGATATCGAGCATCTCGCCTACGCCAGCAGCTCCAGCGTCTACGGGCTCAACGAGCGGATGCCCTTTAGCGTCGAGGACAACGTCGATCACCCCATCAGCCTCTACGCCGCCAGCAAAAAGAGCAACGAACTGATGGCCCACACCTACTCCCACCTCTACGATATCCCCACCACGGGGCTTAGATTCTTCACCGTCTACGGCCCGTGGGGGCGGCCCGATATGGCGCTTTTTTTGTTTACCAAAGCCATCTTGGAAGATAGGCCCATCGATGTCTACAATTTTGGCAAGATGAAGCGAGACTTCACCTATATCGACGATATCGTCGAGGGCGTGGTGCGCGTCATCGACAACCCTCCCAAAGGGGATAACTGCTGGAGTGGGCGCAGACCCAACCCCGCCAGCTCCAAAGCCCCCTACAAGGTCTACAATATCGGCAACGGCGCTCCCGTGGAGCTCATGGACTTCATCAAAGCGATAGAAAAGGCTCTTGGCAAAGAGGCCAAGAAGAACCTCCTTCCCATCCAGCCCGGGGACGTTCCAGCCACATGGGCCGATACGAGCGCACTGGAGAGGGATTTGGGCTATAAACCGGGCACTCCCATAGAGTATGGCGTGGAGCGGTTTGTAGAGTGGTATAGGAGCTTTTATAATGTATAGGCTCTTGGCTTTGATCGTCGTAGCATTGGCGGGAGCGAGCTACTTTACCATCGACAAAGAAGTAGCCCTCTTCTTTCACGAACACCGCTACGAACTTTTCAAACCCATCACCGCCCTTGGCAATTCGGCCATCTATCTTGTGGGCGGGGCATTGCTTTATCTTCTGTATCGCAACAAAAGGCCCGATATCGCCAAAAAGAGCCTCTATATCTTTCTTAGCGTCCTTATCTCCGGTATCCTGGCCCTCATTCCCAAGATTCTCATCGGCCGCCCTCGTCCTAAAATCTTTTTCAAAGAGGGGCTCTACGAGCCCCAGTGGCTGGAGTTCAAATCCTCTTTCTGGTCGATGCCCTCGGGCCACGCCACCACCGCTTTTGCGGTAGGAGTAGGATTGGCACTGCTCTATCCAAGATATAGGTGGCTCTTCATAGCTTTCGCCGCGCTGGTCGCCTTTAGCCGAGTCGCTCTTACCAAACACTACCCAAGCGACGTGCTCCTTGGAGCGCTTATTGGAGGATTGACCGCTTGGGCGCTCTATAAAAGGCTCTTCGATGCCCCGTAGCCTCCTTCTTGGGCTCATCTTTCTTAGCTTCTACGCGACCCTTGGCTACTATCCTCTTTTCAACCTCGACGAAGGAGCCTTTAGCGAAGCGACCAGAGAGATGCTTTTATCTGGCGACTACATCACCACCTACCTCAACGGCGCTTTGCGCTTTGATAAGCCGATCCTTATCTACTGGCTCCAAGCCCTCAGCGCCTGGGTCCTTGGGCTCAATGAATTTGCCATGCGTCTGCCAAGCGCCTTGGCGGCGACGCTGTGGGCCTATCTGATTTACCGCTTCACCAAGCGCTGGATCGGCGAAAAAGAGGCCTTTTGGGCCACCTTTTTCATGGTAGGAAGCCTTCAGATCTCCATCATCGCCAAAGCGGCCATCGCCGATGCACTTCTCAACCTCTTCATCACAGCTTCGATGTTTTGCTACTTTACCTACTACAAAACCAAACGGCGCTCCTACCTCTACGCTACCTTCGCCGCTATCGGCCTTGGCACCCTCACCAAAGGGCCGGTGGCTATCATGATTCCTCTTGTGGTGACATTTCTTTTTTTACTCAAAGACCTTCGTTTTTGGCTGCAATCCATCCTCAACCCCATAGGCATCGCCATATTTTTGGCCATCGCCGCTCCTTGGTATATCGCCGAGTATCTCGATCAAGGTGAGAAGTTCATCCAAGGCTTTTTTCTCAAGCACAACATCAGCCGTTTCAAAGGGGCTATGGAGGGGCATAGGGGATCGATTTTTTACTACATTCCGGTGCTTTTGGTGGGGCTTTTGCCCTTTACTTCCATCTTTCTCAAAGCGCTTATCTTCATCAAAGAGTGGTTCAAAGAGGAGCTTCGCCGCTACTTGGCTTTGTGGTTTTTGTTCGTCTTCATCTTCTTTAGCCTCTCCGGCACGAAGCTTCCGCACTACGTTATCTACGGCTATACGCCGCTCTTTATCTTGATGGCGCTCTATTTCGATAAAGTCCGAAACACCTTTTTGCTGCTACTGCCCTATCTGCTCTTTTGCGCCATCTTTTTGGCTCTGCCCTTTGTCAAAGAGCTCATCCTCTCTTCCATGAAGCCCGGCAGATACGACACCTACATCGTCGAAGGGCTTGAGTTCGATACAAGCTATATCCTCTTTTTCACCTTCGCTCTTATCGCCGGTATCTACGCCGCAATGAGGCTATCAAAAGAGAAGGCCATCATCCTTGCAGCCTTCTTTACGATCATAGGGCTTAATTTCTTCATCGCCAAAACCTACGCCAACGCCGCCGAGGAGCCTATCAAAGAAGCGGCACTCTACGCCAAGCAAAAGGGGCTCAAAGTGGTGATGGAAGGAATCAACACCCCAAGTTTCGCTTTTTACTACGAAGCTATCACGCCAAGGCGCTCTCCTAAAAAAGGAGAAGCGCTCTTTACGAAGCGATCCAATCTTAAAAACTACCCAAATTTTGATATACTTTTCCAAAAAAACGGCGTAGCCCTTATCAAGGAGAAAGAATGATAAAAGAGTATATGACCCACGATCATAGAGAGTGCGACAACCTCTACGCCCCTTTGGAAGAAGCACTTAGCGCTGGAGATTTCGAAAAGGCGCTGGAGCTCTTCGTCCCTTTCAAAAGAGCGATGCTCAAACACTTCGCCATGGAAGAGGAGGTGCTCTTTCCAAAGATGGAGGAGTTCATGGGCGGCGGCGAAGGGCCGATATATGTGATGAAGATGGAGCATAGCCAGATTCGAAGCATCATCGATCAGTTAGGAGAGGCGATCGAAAACAAAAACCAGCAAAAGGCTCTGGGCCTTGGCGAAACCTTCATGATCATGACCCAGCAGCACAACATGAAAGAGGAGCAGATCCTCTACACCATGGCCGAGCAGCTCCCTATCGACAAAGAAAAGACTCTTGAAGAGATGAAAAAGGTTGAGGCCTCATGAGAGAGATCGTCGTCGATACCCGTGAGTTCGAGCCTCCGGCTCCCATGCAGATGGTCTTGAGCGAACTGCAATCGATGCTGCCAAATCAAAGCTTCGTCCACCAGATTCATAGAATGGAGCCGACCATGCTCTTCAACCGGCTTAAGCCCATGGGGATCGAATTTATCGTGCGAAAGGATGGTGAAGAGTATCATATCTATTACTTCTACCCAGAAGATAGAGCGAAAATCCAGGAGCTCATCGATGTTTCAAGGCGTTAGTCTCGATCAAGCGCCCCCCTTCGAAGCGCCCCTGCTCTTTTTTTTGGGCGCCCTCTTTTTTGGCCTGTTGGGAGGATTCGCCCTCTTTTTCGATAGCTCCATAGCCACGCTTCACCTCTTTACGATAGGCGTGTTGATGATGGTGATGTTCGGGGCGTTGCAGCAGATGCTCCCGGTGGTGGTGGGCGTCAAGTTCGAGCATCCTTTCAAAGCGGCGCTCCTTGCCTTTTTCCCTATCTTTTTTGGCCTTGTGCTCTTTTGGAGCGCCTTTTGGCTCAAACTCTCCTTGCTTTTGGTAGGCGTATCTTTGCTCCTCATAGGCATCGGAGGCTTTGGTCTCGTCACCCTCTTCAAGCTCTTCAAAGCCCCTTACACTTCACCCACGGTGATAGCTATGCGCCTAAGCCTTCTCTTCTTGCTCTTAGCGCTGCTCCTTGGCGCGCATTTGGGCAGTTCGTTGGGACTTATGAAAGTAGGCAAAAGTTTTGAACTCTTGCTTCCTATCCACGCACTTCTTGCCGGATTTGGATGGATAGGGCTTTTGATTGTCGGTGTGAGCTTTCAAGTGATCCCTATGTTCTACGTCACGCCGGAGATGGAGGAAAAAAAGCGCAAACTCCTCGTCTACGCCCTTGGCTTTTTGGTGGTACTTAGCACCATAGCGCCCTTCATCCACCCCAAAGCGGCACTCATAGCGTTCATCACGCTTTTGTTTGGCTATCTGCTCTACGCCCTTTTGACGCTTCGACAACTTCAAAGACGCAAACGAGCCCTCAAAGAGCCTACGATCCTCTTTTGGCAAATAGGGCTCGGCTCTTTGTTTTTCTTGCCCATGCTATTTTTCTTCGATCCTCAAGCCTTCGCGATTGTGGGGATTTTCGGTTTTGCGATGAGCGTCGTTTTTGGGATGCTCTATAAGATTATCCCCTTTTTGGCGTGGTTTCATATCAGCAGCCGCGGCTTTTTCGATATGCCGACGATGAAGGAGATGATAAGCGAAAAACTGGCTCTCATCCAGCTCTTTACCCATATCGCGGCTACGCTTCTTCTGGCTATCCAGCCGCCCCTTGCGGCTCCTTTGACGATACTCTCTTTTTTGCTTCTTGGATTCAATCTCTTGCGCCCCGTTCGCATCTACTTCGACTATAAAAAGCGCCCAAGCCCTTTTG
The DNA here is from genome assembly GCA_009659895.1 of Campylobacterota bacterium. GTDB lineage: Bacteria > Campylobacterota > Campylobacteria > Campylobacterales > Nitratiruptoraceae > Nitratiruptor. The sequence continues at coordinate 3,673 of PUXX01000031.1, read as the reverse complement.
AGATGCGATGAGCTACATAGCCGTCTTCTTCGCCGGTTTCTTCGCCGCCACTTTCTTACCCGTCTACTCTGAAGCCGTCTATCTCTACTACCTCCACCAAGGAGCCGAGCCCATAGCTCTTACGCTCAGTGCGGCTGTGGGCAATACCTTGGGCTCCGTGGTCAACTACTACATAGGGCTCAAGGGCATGGAGTATGTGAGCAAGAGAGTCGATCTCAAATACCTCAAAAAGGCAGAAGAGATTTTTCAAAAGTGGGGCGGCTGGAGCCTCCTGCTCTCGTGGGCTCCGGTGATCGGCGATCCTTTGACCTTCATCGCCGGGATTTTTCACTACGATTTCAAGAAGTTCTTGATTTTGGTCTTCATCGCCAAGCTTGGGCGCTACGCCTTCTTGGCTCTATCTTACTACCACATAATCTCGTAGTCGATCAAGCCCCTCTTCTATATCGATTCCCTCGTAGTAGTCTCCGATTTCCAGCCGGTTTTTGGTAGGGAGCGGATTGTTTTTGTCATGGAGCGCCACGCTCCAAGGGCCGAAGGGAGCCGAGACTATCCAGTTGGTAGCGCCAAAAAGCCCGATAGTAGGCGTCTTTTGCGCCGCAGCGATATGCATCGGGGCCGAGTCGGTAGAGACGCACAAAAAGGCTCCGCTCAAGAGACTTTTGAGCTCTTGAATGGAGGTCTTTCCCGCCGCTATCTCCACTCTTCCTACAAGCTTTTTTGCCACATGCTCCACATACTCCCTCTCGCTCCTATCCCCCGTCAAAACAAAAGGAAGCCCGAAGCGCTCATGCAAAACCTCGCTAAACTCTCGCCACTTGTGTTCAGGCAACCGCTTCGAGAGCCATTTGGGGCTTGAACCCATATTGAGCACAATATACTCTTTTGGCTTGGGAGTGAAGTCGGTATCGAGCTCTCCTATCTCGCCGCTCTTTTTGGCGATGTCGTAGAAGATATGCGTGACGGACTGATCGAAAGAGACCCCTTTGTTGGTAAAAGCTTCGAAAAAGAGGCGCAAAAGACGGCTTCGATCGTTGTTTTGCAGATCGATAAGCCTCTTGATCCCCCTCCTTCGCAAAATCAGAGCGTTTTTGAGCAGCTCCCCAACGCCTTTGGAGCCCAGCTCCACCACCTCCACGCTCTCGTCGGCCAAAAGCTGCGCTCCCAAGCCGGACGTTACCACCACCGGCTCGGTAAGAGCTCGAATGACCGGCAGCGCCGCGGCGATATCCCCAAGGGCGCTATAACGATAGACCCCTATCATAGCTTCTCCAAAATCTTCTTCGCCACCAGCTCATACCCCTTCTGGCTCATATGGATATCGTCGAAATAGAGCTCTCTATCTTTGGCAAAATCGTCATAAATCTCGATGAGCTCCACATTATCGAACCGGCGGCTTAGCTCTTGTAAAATGGCGTTGTATCGCCGGATGTCGGGATTGCGGAAAGTCTGGCGCCTATGGGGCGGCGTCTCTATCAACAGCGTCTTAGGGCTCTTTTGGATCATCTCCACGATATTGGCTCGATACTCCTCGGGGCTTACCACATACTTTTGCCCCAACCGCTCGTTGAGCCCCCACTTTCTGGCCAGTTTCTTATACTTTTTGACCATTTTTCTGGCGACTTTTCGAAAAAAGTTATCGGGATAGTAGAGGACGTAGGGAGCGTATTTGAAGGTCTTCCAGCTATCCACGAGCCCGTAGGCGACGATGAGCAAGGAGGGGCTCTCATACTCGTCCAATATGATAAGCCCCTCTCTCGTGGTCGTCATCGTGATGCCTCTATTGATAGTCTTTTCGCCAAGAGCTTGTGAGAGCAGCTCCATATAGGTCTTACCCTCGAACCGCTCCGCCCCGCTCATATTGCAATCTCCAAGCCCTACAATCATCCTGCCACCTCTTTGTAAAGTTCTCGGTATCTCCTCGCCGTCTGGCTCAAGTGAAATTTGGGCGCCAACTCAGCCTTGAGCCTCGCAAAGCGGCGCTTGTAGTCCTCGTAATTTTCATAGACCTCTTGTATCTTTTGGGCCGGATCGTCGTAGATGAAATCGGGCGGCAGTATCTCCACACTCCCTCCAACGGGCTTTGAGATCACCACGTCACTATAAAAGAGCCCCTCGATCAAGGCGCGGCTAAAGCCCTCTCTATGGGAGTTGATGACTTGTAGGTGGGCTCTTGCTTGAAGGATATGAGTATCATCTCTCCAGCCAAGGAGCTTTACCCTCTTCTCAACTCCCAACTCTTCGATGAGCTTTTCCAGCCTCCCACGCTCCTCTCCTTCTCCTACGATCCAGAGTCGAAAATCAAAGGGCAGCTTCGCCGCCGCTTCGATGAGCTCGTCAAACCCCTTGACGGCTCTCAACGCCCCGATAGCTACGATCGTAAATATGGGCTCTTTTTGGATATTTGGAAGCTTCTTTGGCGTAATTGCGTTGTAGATCACCTTAGCACCCTCGATCCCCTTTACAGCCTCTTTGGAGACGCCGACCACGTGGGGAATCCTATGAAATACGGAGCTCTTTTTAGAGTTGCGCTTGGTAGCGACGAACGAAAACCCCATCACCCTCCACAGCCGCTCCATGATCTGGGCCGCCTTGGCCGAGTGGGCGTGGACGATATCGGGGCGCTCTTGGCGTAAAATCTTGGCAATCTCGATGTAGAGCAAGGGATTGAGTCTGGAAGGATTGGATCGTAACTCCACCACCTTCACAGCGTCGCTAAACTTATCTTTATACTCGCATCCTCGCACCACCAAAGCCACCACCTCATCCTCTTTGGCCAGTTCGTTGCTCAGCTCCACGAAGCTTCGCTCCGCTCCCACATATTTGGGACTTGCCATAAACTGCACAATCTTCACAACAGCTCCTCATAGACTCCAAGCGTCTTTTGGACCATCTGATCCAGACTAAAGCGCTCTTGCACATAGCCTCGTAGATCTCTTTGGACCTCGACCCCCACAATTTTCTTGGCCAAATCCTCGGCACTCCCCGGCTCAAAGAGCGCTCCCGTGTCCTCTTGCACGATATCAAGAGCCCCGCCGTGGGCCGCGGCGACGACGGGCCTCTCCATCGCCATCGCCTCGACCAGACTGCGCCCAAAGCTCTCCGGCTTTTTGGAGCTATTGACCACCACGTCGCTCAAAGCGTAGATTTCGGCTATCTTGCTTTGCGATCCTACGAAGAGCACAGGTGAGCCAAGCTTTTGGTTGAGGGCTTGGAGTCTTTGAAAATAGTCCTCTTTTCCCTTCTGCACTCCGCCGGAGATGATACCAAGAGCCTTAGGATTTTTTTGGCGCACCGAAGCCACCGCTTCGATGAAGGTTTCGTAATCTTTTAGCTGCGTGATGCGCCCCACCGCCGTGATGACGAAGCGACCACCCAGCCCCCAGCGTCTTTTGAACTCTTCTATAAAGATGCGATCGAGCTTTTTAGGATCGAAGGCTTCAAGATCGACGCCTCGATGAATGACGCGAATTTTCTTCTCATCTACGCCGTAGTGGCGCACGATATACTCCTTGATAGGATTACTCACACATATGACCCTGTCGCCTCTGGTCATCACGGAGCTATAAAGACCGACACTATTGAACCCATGCACCGTGGTGACAAAAGGGATAGACCCCTTAGCGAAAAACCCCAGCCACGCCGGAACCCTGCTTCTGGCATGAACGATATC
>PUXX01000015.1 GCA_009659895.1 Campylobacterota bacterium | reverse complement strand
AGACTTTTTGGCTCTTGCTCAAATAGACCCAGGCATAAGGATCTGAATAGTCCTGGGGACCATAGTAGGCAAAGTAGCCCTGGATTGGGATATGGCCAAGAGCCACTAGCACTTGCACCAGTTGCTCGACATACTCTTGCTGTGATGAAAGATCGATGCTGCTAGATTGAGCCTCAAAGGAGGTGGTAGCAATCTCAGAGGAGGTCGATGATGCATAGTGAGCCTCTATACACAGACCATCTATCCAAATATAACCCTTCTCTTCACACAATCGCTCTTCATCCACACTTTCTACAGAACTTTGAGCCGAGGAGGCAGATGAGAGTGATGAAGAAACGCTCTGACTCTCTTGGGTATCGGCAGCGCTACTCATCGATGAACTAAGACTTGAGAGACTTTGAGCGCTACTAGAGGAAAGAGAACTAGATGAGCTGCTTAGAGTCTGTGATGAACTAGAACTAGAGAGATTTTGGGAGCTGTTTGATGAAGAGGAGCTTATCTCCTCAGATGAGCTAGAGTTTGCAGAGCTTGTAGAAGTCTCCTGGCTTACAGAGACATCGCTACTCTCAGATGAGCTGCTTTGGATTGAAGAGGAGCTTTGGGTCTCTTCGACCCCGCTTCCCAGCTCCACCTCCAACACCTCTCCGTTGACCAAAATCTCTATCCTTGCTCCATCACCTCCAGCAGCCCTTAAAATCAAAGTATTCCTATCATAAGCAAAGAGCTCCACCGACTCCACGCCACTGTCATAGCGATAAGAAAGAGACTCAAACTGGTCGTTACAATCTTGGGGAATGAAATAAAGAGCGTACATCTTATCAGACTCTATTACGATAGGGCTTCGATCTGCACCGATCTGGATCACGTCATAGGGCAGATCCTTTGTGGTAAATCCCCACCGTATCGTATGAACATCTCCGTCTATCTCATAAGTAAAAAGGACCGAATAGTGCCCTCCCCACTTCAATCGTCGCAGAGGCATCAAGGCAAATTCATAACCACTAAAAAGTCCATTAGGATCGCTATTGTAGGTAAGAATCTTTATATCATCGATCTGCTCCTCATCTTCGTAGAGCGCAAATTCTACCAAAGAGGGCTGAGAGGAGGTCTTGTAGGTATTGAATTTCACACTCACTGGATATCCGCTGACACTGCATTCTGGCAATGGATCTGGACTCTCCTCGTAAAAGACCGGTGGAATATCGGTCGCATCCTTGTATGGCCACAAGATAATCGACGCATTACTCAGACCAATAGAGCCCAACGCATCGATATAATCTTGCTTCGCAATTTTCTTCTGCTCATCGGCACAGATTCCATATACATACGCTCCCTCTCCATCAAAGTCCGGATATTCGTCGGAGCACAGATAGGCGATCTTGGAATTGCCCATATCGAAGGTATAGGCATAGGTGTAAGAAAAGCTACTATCTTGGGCATAACCTATCCCTATCTCATCGATCCATTCGTTCAAGAAGACAAATCTATGATAGATAGCGCTCATCAATGAATCGATAGCATCATACACATAAGAGCGACCAAAACTCAAGTTTTCCAACACCATCCTAGATGGATATCCCACATACAAGGCCCTCTCTCCAGGATCTGTACCGGTATATCCTGGATCGGACTCTCTTTCTGTATGATTAGGATAGTTGTTTTTGACCATGTAGTCGCTATGGTTTTGCGCTGCCTGCTCCAAAAGGACATTGCGCGAAAGTGTGACCAACCCTGCTTTTTGTCTTAGGGCATTTAAATAGTCATATCCACTCAAAACAGATCGAAGATCAACAGAGCGTTTTGGAGCCTCCACAGAACTCCATGGAGACATCTGCCCCCCATAAATAAAAACTGTAGCACCTAAAAGTATCAAACATGTCATCTTTTTCATGACAAAAGCTCCTTAAATATCTTTGTTGATAAATCCATCCAAGATAAAAAACTCCGGCTTCCAGACCGATTCCACCAAAGGCATCTGTCGAAGTTTGATTTCTCTTTTCTCACCCTTGGCGCAAGCCATGATCGCCTCACTAGCTTGGGGATTGAGAGGATAGAGCATCACCAGCTCATGACGGGTCTTGTAAAAGAGCACTACATCAAAATCTCCCCTATAGACTATCACCCCATCACCACTGAAGATCTCTTGAAACTTACGATCAAAGATCTTCTCCACAATATCGATATAGGGTTTGTCAAAAGCGTATTTGGCAGGAAGATCATCTTTTTCCAAAAAAAATCTCACCCCATGTGATTCTAGCAAAATCTTTTGGATCTGAAGCATATCGACCATATCGCTCTTCTTTTCCACCACTTTGACTGGTATTTGGATCTGGCACTTTTTATTATAAATCAGAAGCGACTGATGGCGAAGCTCCACTTTCAAAGGATCTGAACGCAGTGTCAAAAAAAGCACGACTCCCAATACAATGAGTACAAAAACCAAACCGATCTTCATAATAGAACCTTTAAAGCAATCGTTGTATAATTATAATATCTTTTGCGTTAAGGAACTTGTAGTGGCCCTGGCACTTAAATATCGACCTAAAAGATTTGAGGATCTTATAGGTCAAGAGGCGATCTCACAGACTCTCATCAAAGCTCTCGATAGCGGCAACCTCTCCCACGCCTACCTCTTTAGTGGCCTCCGGGGGAGCGGAAAGACCAGTACGGCTAGAATCTTTAGCAAGTGTCTGGTCTGTGACGAAGGACCCACCTCCACACCCTGCGAGAAATGCGAAAACTGCCAGGCTGCCAATGAGGGACGCCATATAGACATCATCGAGATGGACGCAGCCAGCAACCGCAAAATAGACGATATACGAGAGCTGATCGAACACACCAAATACAAACCCTCTCTCGCCAGATACAAGATCTTCATCATCGATGAAGTCCATATGCTCACCAAAGAGGCTTTCAACGCCCTCCTCAAGACCCTTGAAGAGCCTCCTGAGTTTGTCAAATTTATCCTAGCCACTACCGATCCTCTCAAGCTCCCGGCTACAATCCTAAGTCGCACCCAGCACTTCCGATTCAAAAAGATCCCTCAACAAGAGATCATCCACCATCTAGAGCATATTCTCAATATCGAAGGAATTGAATATGAGCCTGAAGCGCTGACTATTTTGGCCAGAAGCGGGAGTGGAAGCTTGAGAGATACGCTCACTCTTTTGGATCAAGCCATCGCCTTCAGTGACAAAGCTATTACGACCCTCAGCGTGACTAAAATGCTGGGGCTTGTGGATCCCACCCAGATCCAAGAGCTCTTCAGTCTTGTACTCAAGGCAGAAAAAGAGCTTATTACCCAAAAGATCAAAGAGCTTGCACAATTTGAAGCACAGATGATTTTGGATGAGATGATCATCTACCTAAAAGAGCAGCTCTTTAGTAAAAATATCGATTTTTCTTTGATGCTTTATGAGCGGTTTTTCAAGATCTTGAGCGAAGCGAAAAATCTCCTCTTTTACAGTGGAGATGATGAGTTTGTTTTGACTCTTACTTTCTTAAAGCTCATAGAAGCCACCAAGATCAAAACTATCGAAGAACTTATAGATGAGCTAGAGCATGAGGATGGTCAAAGAGCCCCACAAAAGCAGCCCGGACCTCTTCATCCAATCGCTTCTGCCACATCCCAACCATCATCCAAAGACCCTTTTGAGCTTCTAGTACAAAAACTCTATGAGCGAAACTTTGAACTTGGAGAGTGTTTTAAAAAATCGATCACCTTCGTAAGTTTTCAAAACGGTATCCTCACATGGATGAGCGATCCCAAAGAGGAGTGCAAGGAAAAACTCAAGCTCTCCTATCCTACCATCAAGCACTTTGTACAAGAGATCTTTGGTATCGATACGAAGATCAAAAAGGTCGATCCGCCAAAGGAGTGTGAAACGGCCTCTTCTATGATCGAAGAGGCCGAGTTTGGAAGCAGCTGTGTCTCCAATCAAGCCGGACTCGAAGCCAAAGAGCTTCAGACCCAAGATCTGCTCAACGATCCCCTGGTCCAAAAGGCCAAAGAGCTCTTCAAAGCCAAAAAGGTCATCGTCCGCTCAAAAGTCTAATCTAGACATATCACTCCCTCCTCTTTGAGGCATTTACGATCCCTATGGATCTCTCTAGCTTTTTGAGACTCCACCTCTGTGGCCAAGATATTCGTATCGATCACAAGAGGCCTTGTGGTAGCGAAGGAGGAGATCTCAATCTTTTTTCCATCCTTTTTTTGAGGTTTATCGAAAGCACCACACCCATTTCCATCTGGATCAACAAGGCTCAGCTCACTATACAATCCATATTCATGCCACTTGAAGCTCAGCACTCCTCCATTCCAACTAGGAGTAAACCAGTACCCACCAGGCAACACGTCTACCACATCGATCCGCTCATCAAGAACAAACACCTCATCAGGCTCCACAAGC
>PUXX01000014.1 GCA_009659895.1 Campylobacterota bacterium | reverse complement strand
AAAAGGCTCCTTTGGTAGTGAGCCCCTTCCAGTACATACTCAAAAAGAGTACAGGGAAGTTGGCGCTAGCCGCTATGGCGAAGGCCAGACCCACCATAAAGGCGATGTTTTGCTTCTCAAAGGCTATTCCTAGCAAGATGGCCAGGACGCCGATGAGGAGCGTGGCTATCTTACTCACTTTCATCTCCGTGATCTCGTCCACTTGGCCCTTTTTGAAGACGCTGGCGTAAAGATCGTGGCTAATAGCCGAGGCTCCTGCGAGGGTGAGGCCGCTGACCACCGCCAAAATAGTGGCGAAGGCCACGGCGGAGATGAAGCCCAAGAAGAAGTTGCCCCCTACGGCGTGGGCCAGGTGGATGGCTGCCATGTTGTTGCCCCCGAATATCTTGCCGGTGGCGTCTAGGTATTGGGGGTTTTTCATGACGAATACAATGGCGCCGAAGCCTATGATGAAGGTGAGCATATAGAAGTATCCGATAAATCCTGTCGCCCAAAAGACGCTTTTTCTGGCCTCTTTGGCGTCGGCGACGGTGAAGAAGCGCATCAAGATATGAGGAAGTCCGGCAAGTCCGAACATCAACGCCATACCCAAGGAGATGGCCGAGATGGGATCGCTGACCAGTCCTCCGGGCTGCATGATCTTGATGCCATCAGGATGGGTCTGCACCGCTTTGGCAAAGAGGCTCTCGAGGCTAAAGCCAAAGTGCACCATCACCGCCAAAGCCATGAAAGAGGCTCCGGCTAGAAGCAGGACCGCTTTGATGATCTGCACCCACGTCGTAGCCAGCATCCCGCCAAAGGTGACGTAGAGGATCATGAGCACTCCTACGATCATCACCGCAAAGGCATAGTCGAGCCCGAAGAGGACTTGGATGAGTTTGCCAGATCCCACCATCTGGGCGATGAGATACAAAAGCACCGTGGCGATGGAGCCAAGTGCCGCTAGGGTTCTTGTGGGTCCTGGCTTGAGGCGAAAGCTCACCACGTCGGCGAAGGTATATTTGCCTAGATTTCTTAGCTTCTCCGCTATCAAGAAGAGCACGATGGGCCATCCCACCAAGAAGCCGATGGAGTAGATGAGCCCGTCGTAGCCTTTGAGATAGACGAGCCCAGAGATCCCTAAGAAACTGGCTGCGCTCATATAGTCTCCCGCCATCGCCAGTCCGTTTTGAAAGCCGGTGATGCCACCTCCGGCGGTGTAGAAATCCTTGGCGGTGCGGGTGCGTTTGGCTGCCCAGTAGGTGATGGCCAATGTCAGGGCCACGAAGAGCAAGAACATTACAATAGCGGAGATATTGATCTCCCTTTTGCCGCTCACATCGGCAGAGCCCGCAGCCAAAAGAGGCAGTGCCGACAAGAGTAGTCCCATCCACTTTTTCATAACTCATCCTTTACAAGCTCATGGAGCTCTTTGGTGATGGAGTCGAACTCTTTGTTGGCCTTGCTGACATAGATACCGGTAAGAATGAATGCAAAGACAATGATACCGATACCTATGGGGATGCCTACGGTCGTCACCATCCCTTCGCTCAAAGGCTTGCCAAGGAGCTCTGGTTTGAAAGCTATGGTGAGGATAAAAGCGTAGTAGACGACCAACATGATGATGGCCATTGTCCACGAGAAGCGCTCTTTTCGCTCTATGAGCTCCCAGAGTCTGGGATCTTTTTTGAGTTTTTCAAGTACGCTCTGTTTCATCTTGGACTCCTTTAGAAGTAGTAGTTGACGATGAGGCGAAACTCATCCCAGCCCAGATCCTCTCCCTGGGCATTTTCATAAAACTTTCTTGGGAAGTTGCCCCGAAAGCGAAGCTGGAGGTCTTTGACGGGGTAGTAGATCAGATCAAATCCAGCCTCCCTTGCCGTCCAGTCGTGTCCGGGGGAGTAGGGGTTGAGGCTGCCGACATCGAAGGAGGCGTAGTACAGGGCGCTCTTGAGCCCAGACTCCCACTTGTAGACCCCGGCCACCTTCCAAGCGGTCGTGTCTGCTAGGAACTGGTGTCTGGTGACCATCCCTTGGGTGTATGCCGGCATCCCTCCCCAAGCAGAGATTATGGATCCATGAAGAGCCGTATCTTTGGAGCTGTCACAGCTAGAATAAGCGGCATAGGCGCTAAGATTCCCAAAAGTGGCTCCTATTTTGATACCGTAGTAATTGGCATCTATTTCACCTGTTGGGATATCTTCCAGGTTTTTCAACAGTGCGTCCCCCACATCCTTTTCGTTGATATACTGCAAGGCGATATAGGGACTATATTGTGTGTCGAATCGATAGATCCCTTCGATATAGAGGGCATTGAGGATATCGTGGGCGTAGTAGTCCCAGATCTGAAGAGTCAGATCTGGGATCGATCTGTTGATGATTCCTACAAAACTCACTCCATCTGTCTGCTCTCCTACCGTATACCACCCAATATCATGAAATTCTCCTATACTGGCATCGGCGTTGGCTCCATATCCTGCTGTGAGTACCAGAGCGTGTTTATGGGGGTTGCGGTATTGGTTGAAAAATGTCCCAGGGGCGATATGGGTAATATGGGCTGCGGTGATGGTGGTGTGGGGCAGATCGGTGTTGGTAAGGAGATAGCCACTAAAGAGCGTGGGAATGGTCCTGGCATCATCGGGAGCCAGAAGAGGTGTGGAGATCTTTTGGCGTCCCGCTTTGAAGGTGGTGTTTTGATGGTGATACTTTCCATAGGCTTCGCCTACGAAGCTAAAACTCTCACCATCATCACCTAGGATAGAGGTGTGGACCTTTTTGATATCGGAGCTGTTGAGCCCGAAATCGTTGTCGCTATACATGGTCACCCCAGCACTCCATCCCCGCCACGGGGCCGTCTCGTAGTGCAGATCGATTGCAGCCGCCTTGGCGTCGTAGTCGGTCTTGAGATCGGCTAGATCTCCTTGCCAGCTTCTATCTATATAGAAGAGGCGGATATGGCCCTTGAAGATCCCCTCTTCAAAAGCCTCCATCAGTGTCTGGGCTCCAAAGGAGCCATTGGCTATGAGGGCAGCAGCTACTAGAGCGCTCACGCTTTTCATCACAACTCCTTCCATGGTGGTTGTGAATATTGTAAGCTACTTTCGTAGCATAAACGTAGCAGCTAACGCTCTATCTTGTAGCCTAGACCTCGGACGTTGGTGATGAAGTCAGATTTGAGGCTCTTTTTGAGACGGCTGATCTCTGCTCTGATGGTGGGATTGTCGACGAACTCCTCTGTGTAGACGAACTCTCGAAACATATCATAATCGACCACGATTCCTTTGTTCTTGGCCAGCAGCTCGATGATCTGGAGCTGTCTGCGACTCAGATCTACAGGATCTGAGTCAAAGTAGAGCGTCTTGGTCTCGAAATCAAAAGAGTAATTGGCGTCCAGGATGATATGATTGCGCCTGGGGATCTGTTGGGAGATCTTTTGGATACGAAGCTCCAGCTCTTTGAGATGGAAGGGTTTTTTGATGTAGTCTTTGCATCCTAGCTCAAAGCCTTTGGTGATATCTTCGATCTGGGTGAGGGCTGAGATGTAGATGGTGGGTATGTAGCGACTCTGGGCATGGAGACGCTCCAAAAGGGCAAATCCATCTATCTTTGGCACGTTGATATCTAGGATCAAAAGGTCGAAATTGGCCTCTTGGAGACTTTTGAGAGCCTCTTCTCCATCGTAGCAGAGTCGGACCTCATGGCCTATTTTTTTCAGATAGCGCTCGATGGAGTCGGCCAGGATGATTTCATCCTCAAGCAGAAGTATTTTCATGGGCGATCCTATAGATGAAGTGGTTGTATGCTCCTTCTCGTCTGACCTCCACCACACAGCCATATTTATCGCAGATCTCTTTGACTAGTGCCAATCCAAGCCCAAATCCCCCTTTGGCAGAGGCTTCACGATAGAATTGATCAAAAATGGCCTCTTTATTTTCGATAGGCTTGGATCTGGTACTGAAGGTCAACGTCACCGGATCCTTGGTGAGCCTGATGGAGATGGTGGAGTTTGGCTCGCTGTATTTGATGGCGTTGGAGAGGTTGTTGTCGATGAGGCGCTGAAGCTCGATGGGGTTGAAGGAGATCTGGACATCCGAAGCGATATCGGTACGAAATTGTAGACGGTTGCCTTTGGCGACCTCACTAAAAAATTCGATACGATTTCGCAAAAAGCGTGAAAGATCGATAGACTCTCTGGGATACTCCACACGATCCTTCTTGAGAAGATAAGCCAGGTCGTTGTAGATGTTGTTGATGATCTTGATGCCCGATTCGATATTGGTGATCTCTTGGGAGGCGTGGCCCTCCATCTTGAGCAGATCGATATTGGAGAGGATGATACTAAGGGGTGTGTTGATCTCATGGATGGCGGTCTTGAGGAACTTGTCCTGGTCCTTGAGGAGTTTTTCGCTCAGCTCCTTGCTTCGTTTGAGCTCCTCGTTTTGGGTATGGAGCTTCTTGGTCTTTTGGAGCACCTTCATCTCCAAGGTTTTGTTGAGCTCTTGGAGCTTTTTGGTGCGCTCTTTGATGATCTTGATCATCTTATTGGCGTAGGTGGCGATGGTCTTGAACTCCTCAAAGAGCAGATCTTGGGTGTAGATGTAGATGTTCTTGGCGGCGGCTTCGTTGAATCTGGTCTGTATCTTGGCCAAGGAGTGTTCGATCATGAGTGAGATGTAGCGCATCACCATCACCGTGGCGGCGAAGAGGATGAAGGAGAGGGTGATGATGTTGATGATATATTTGATCATCTTATCTTTATAGGCCTCCTCCTTTTGGGCGATGATGCGCTGGATGTCGTCGAGATAGACTCCGCTTCCTACCATCCAGCCAAAAGGCTCATAAGCTTTGGCGTAGGAGATTTTGGGGGCCAGTGTTTTGGAAGTGGGCTTGAGCCAGACATACTCCACGTAGCCACCGTCACTCTGTTTGGAGACTTCGATGAGCTCCTTGATCACCTCTTTGCCGTTTGGATCTTTGAAATGGAGGAGATTTTTGCCTTTGTTGTGGGGCTGGACCGGATCGGCGACATTGACACCGTCGTAGGTGTAGATGAAGATATAGCCGGTACCGTCTCGCTCGTTGCGCATATATTCGATGGCGTCGACGATCTCTTTTTTAAGATCGCTTAGGTTCTTGTCGCTGGTGTGGTGTTTGTAGGAGATATAGCGCAAAGCCCGCAGGGTCTCTTTTTTGATCATCTCCTTTTGGGTATCCAAGTAGCTTTGTTTGAAGGTAGCAATCTGCTTTTGGAACTCATTGTACTCCTCATAGACAATGAGCGTGGTAAAGAGTATGACGAAGAGGATAAAGAGCATGAGCGTGAAGACTTTGAGCTTCACGAAGCTGATGCTCTTAAGAGGGTTCATTTTTCCAAAGCTCTTTTGAGATCCTCTATATCACTAAGGAAGTCCGATTTTGGCCAGTAGCCCACGACTCTTTTGATCACCTTTTGGCCTTTGATGACATAGATGGTGGGGACATATTTTGGATAGAGCTCTTTGGGATAGTCTCTTTTTTCTCTGACAAGTTTGACAGGGATGAAATTTTCGTTGATGTAGTTTGCTATTTCTTCATCACCAAGGGTGCGTTTTTTCATCAGCTGACACCACCGGCAGGGGGGATTGTGCCGCTCAATGAAGACAAAAAGAGGCTTGCCACTTTTGAGGGAAGCTTCATGGGCCTTGTAAAAGTCATTTTGCCACTCGATAGCGGCGAAGCTGGCTATAGCCAGTAAGAAGATGATCAGTTTTTTCATTGGACTCCTTTGTACTATGTTGGGACACAATATCTTAAACAATGCTCTTTACAAAGTCAAGTGTATGGAGCAAGGCAGCTAAAATGGTACAATATCCACCAAAAAGAGGATGAGATGCTGTATCAAAACGACGCTATATTTGTAGAGATTGAGCCTTTTGAGATTCCATGGCTCAAGATTTTTGCAAAGGCTGCGTGCAAGGAGATGAGCGAGTGTGACGAGAAGACAAGGCAGACTATCTACAAAGCCCTTGAGATCATCGAGCGGACGATGCTAGAGATCCTATCGCCCAAGAAGGTCAACATCGCCTCTTTTGGCAACTATCTGCCCCAAGTCCACTGGCACATTCAAGCCCGGTTTGAAGAGGATAGCTACTTTCCCGATCCCGTCTGGGGCAAGAAGCGAAGGGAAGCGAAGCTTGAATTCGAGAATCTGGATTATTTTTTTGAAGAGGTGAAGAAAAGATTGGAGGAGGAGTTATGAGTTTTGCCCAGTTTACCCTTACCGACGAGAATATAGATCTCCAAAAGGAGTTGGTGCTCAAGACACTACAGGAGAACAAAAAGCGTATAGAAGAGCTTTTGAAAATCGAGCCAAAAACATATGATAATTTTGTACGACCTTTGCAGCTGATGGAGGAGAGGCTAGGGTTTTATTTTAGTCCTATTGCCCATCTCAACTATGTCAAGAACAGCCCCAAGACCCAGGAGGTCTACAATGCTCTTTTGCCACAGCTTAGCAGTTACCACACGGAGCTTGGCCAAAATGTCCAGATCTACGAAGCTCTCAAAGTCATCGCCCAAGAGCCTTTGGAGCAAGAGCGCAGAAAGGTTGTGCGAGATATGCTTTTGGAGTTTGAGCTCAGTGGTGTGGGACTGGATCCAAAAAGCAAGGAGAGACTCAAAGCCATCAATGTCGAGCTCAGTGAGCTTACCAGTGCCTTTGCCCAAAATCTCCTCAAGGCCACCGATGCCTATGAGATGATCATCACCGATCCCAAAGAGGTCGAAGGGATGCCCCAAAGTGAACTTGAGGCAGCGAAGGTCGAAGGTGGATGGCGCTTTACTCTCAAGCAGCCCAGCTACATCGCCTACATGACCTACGGTCCTAGCCGCAAGAGGAGGGAGGAGCTCTACAAAGCCTACGTCACCAGAGCTCCTGAAAACGAAGAGCTCATAGACAAGATTCTCTCCCTGCGCCATGAGAAGGCCAATCTCTTGGGATTTCGCAACTACGCCCAGCTGAGTCTGGAGACGAAGATGGCCCAAAGCCCGGAAGCGGTGGTGGAGTTTTTGCAAGATCTGGCCAAAAGGAGCAAAAAACAGGCCCAGGCGGAGCTAGAGGAGCTTCAGGAATTCGCAAAAAAGCAAGGCTTCGAGCAGAAGCTTCAG
Source organism: Campylobacterota bacterium (assembly GCA_009659895.1). Classification (GTDB taxonomy): domain Bacteria; phylum Campylobacterota; class Campylobacteria; order Campylobacterales; family Nitratiruptoraceae; genus Nitratiruptor. The sequence goes on along the minus strand of PUXX01000014.1, from coordinate 12,027 downwards.
GCCTATGATCTGGCCTATTGGAGCGAGAGACTCAAGATCGCCAAACTCGATGTGGATGATGAGAGGTACAGACCCTATTTTGAAAAGGAGGCGACACTTGAGGGGCTTTTTACTTTTTTACACAAACTTTTCAAACTAGAATTTCACAAGGTCGATACACCTGTATGGCATGAGAGTGTCAGCTGCTATGAGATCTCCTTGCCCCATAGACTGGTGGGACGCTTGTATGTAGATCTAGAAGCTAGAGAGGGCAAAAGAGGTGGGGCATGGATGGATGAGTGGGTGAGCCACCATATGGACGAAAAGGGAGAAATCGTCCGCCCCATCGCCTATATCGTGGCCAATTTTGCTCCTTCTACCAAAGAGACTCCATCGTTGCTGCGTCCCGATGATGTGGTGACTCTTTTTCATGAAATGGGACATGCCCTGCATCATCTGCTAAGCGAAGTCAAGGAGCCGGCGGTGAGCGGTATTGCTGGCGTGGAGTGGGACGCGGTGGAATTTCCAAGCCAGTTTTTGGAGAACTTCGCCTACGAAGAGGAGGTGCTCAAGCTCTTTGCTAGACACTACCAAACAGGTCAGCCCCTTTCAAAAGAGATGATAGCGAAACTTAAAAACTCAAAGAATTTCCTTAGCGCTATGGCGATGGTGCGCCAGCTAGAATTCGGCCTTTTCGATATGCTCGTGCATATGGACTATCCAGTGGATGTGCAAGAGGTGTTGGACCTGGTCCGCGAGGAGGTGAGCGTCCTCAAGCCGCCGCCGTATAATAAATTTCAGTGGAGTTTTGGCCATATCTTCGCCGGTGGATATGCTGCTGGGTATTACAGCTACAAGTGGGCGGAGGTTTTGAGCGCGGACGCCTTCTTTATGTTCGTCGACAACGGCATCTACAACGACGAGATCGCCGAGAGCTACTTGCAAGAGATCCTCTGCAAGGGAGGAAGTAGAGAAGCGATGGAGAGCTTCAAGGCTTTCGCCAAACGAGAGCCTAGCAGCGATGCGCTTCTTAAGCTTTGCGGGATCGATGAGTAGCCAGAGCCTCGTAGATTTTGGCGAAGGCTCGCGACTCTTTGGCCAGGTAGCCTAGGATATTGTCCAGCTCCGTCTCTTTGCCCCGCTCGAAGTCGAGCTGCAAAGAGGTCTTTGCATCAGCGGGAGATCTGCGCAAAAGCTCCACCGCCCGCTCCTTGTCCAAAGAGATCCCCCGTTTCTTGGCGATATGCCCTATTTCATCCAAGAGCTCCTCGAACTCCTCGCCATGTTCACGCGCTATTTGGCCGAAGGTCTTGGAGTAGTAGGTGGTCAAGGCGGCGGTGGCAGCTATGAAGAGATACTTTTGCCAGATGGCCTCATCGACATTGTCGTGGAGTTGGACTTTTATGCCCGTTTGCTGGAATATATGGGCTATCTCTTGGCACCGCTTGCCACAGTGCTCCATGACTATCATCGCTCCCTTGCCCTTGAGCCGTACGAGATCGCCGTGGCGGTTGGAGATGATGTAGACGGCTCCCTTGAGGACTTTGGCGTGGGAGAAGATGCGGTTCAGTTTTTCATAAGGCTCGATGCCGTTGAGCAGAGGCAAGATGAGTGTCCTCTTGTGGGTGTGGGGGAGTATCGACGCTGCTTTTTCTTCGAGCTGGTAGCTCTTGACGGCGAAGATGACCAGATCGTAGGTCTTCTTTTTTGGCGGGGTGGCGAGGATAGTAGGATGGTAGCTCTTTATGCTGCCTCTTTCTTCTACGCGAAGGCTCTTGAGCGAAGAGGTGATGAGATCGACGGAAGCTACTTCGCTCAGTTTCGCCGCGATGTATCCGCCCACACCACCGCCGCCTACGACGGCGATGTTAGAAATCATACCGAATCCCAAAGGTGATATCGGGGGAGTTGTAAAAAGGAGGCAGGTTTTCGCTCACAAAGAGCGTCGTCTGCTCATTAAGTGCGTAGCCTATGTTGAGGACGTTGGAGATGGAGTCTACCACCTTGTAGTCCGATCGATAGGGAGAGGAGCTGAAGCGGTACTGGATCTGCCACTTCTCATACTGCCACTCTAGCATCACTTCGTAGATCCAGCGCCTGCTCTTGCCAAAATCGGCGAAGCGAAACTCCCCGATACGAGCGACGCTAAGCTGCCAAAGAAGTGCTGAGTCCTCCAGGGCTTTTTCGCCGGTGATCTCCACCGCCACGTCCGGATGGCTGGTGCCCAAGCTTTTGGACTTGTGGGCAGTGGGGAGCTTGAGGCCAAAAATAAGGGCGCAAGGACCCAGTGCCCGTTTGTATTGGATCTGGATGTTGCCGGGAGAGAAGAAAGGGGAGTCCTTGCTCACTTCGGCGAAATGGATGTGGACTTTGTACTTGCCGTATCGGTTGTGGGAGTTGCCGTTGAGCGTACCGGTGGCGGAGTGGAACCAGTCCAAAAAGCCGTCCAAGAACCCTCCGTAGACGTAGTGTACAGGAGCGATGAGCCGCAGCTGGGAGGTGTCGTCCAGTCCGTAGCGAAGATCGAGCTGGAGGGTGGCTAGGCCGTAGTCGAGGAGGTAGATGGTCTCCTCTTCGTAGTCGTTGGTCTGCATGAGCGTCATAGATCCGCTCCACCCCTTTTGCACATGAGGCGATTGGGCATAGAGGGAGTAGTAGGCCAGCCGTGACGGGTGCTGCAGGGCAAAGGAGAGAGGCTCCTTGGCCAAGAGAGGGAGGAGCAGGATGGATAAAAAGAGAAGTTTTTTCATATATATTATGACGCCTCCCCTCTTTCCAATCGCTCCTTGAGGACTCTTTTGAGCACTTTGCCCGTGGCGTTTTTGGGAAGCTCATCGACGAAATGGATCGCTTTTGGGATCTTGAAGTTGGCCAGATGCTCTTTGAGATAGGCTTTGATCTCGCGCTCGGTGATATGAGCGCCATCTTCTAGCTCTACGTAGGCTACCGGCACTTCACCGCTTTTCTCATCCTTGATACCGATGACCGCTGCTGCTTTGATGAGGGGATGGCTTACTAGGACCTCCTCGATCTCTCTTGGGTAGATGTTGATCCCTTTGGAGATGATGAGATCCTTTTTACGATCGACGATGAAGATGAATCCTTCTTCATCCATGTAGCCCAGATCCCCCGTCTTGAGCCATCCGCCGATAATCGTCTCAGCTGTGGCTTCTGGGCGATTGAGATAGCCTTTCATGACGTTGTCCCCTTTGACGATGATCTCTCCTATCTGGCCTGTAGGGAGCTCCACCATGTCGTCATCGACGATTTTGACGGTGACGCCGGGGATGGCGGGACCGACGGAGCGGGGCTTTTGTTTGTTGGGCAGGTTGACGGCTACGACGGGGGAGCATTCGCTCAGTCCATAGCCCTCCAATAAGACCCCCTTTTTGAACTTTTGGCGGAAGCGCTTGAGGGTATCCTCAGGCAGGGCTGCGGCGCCGCTGACGTAGTATTTGACCTTGTTGAACCAGTGAAAATACCACGGCAGTTTCGCTTTGGACAGAGCGTTGTAGACGTCGGGGACACCGACGAAGAAAGTGACTCTTTTAAGAAGTACCTGCTTGATGATGTTGGAAAAGGGCATGATGGATCGCACGATCACCACGGCGCTGCCGAAATAGAGCGGCATCAGCACGGTGACCGTGAGGGTGAAGGAGTGAAACATAGGCAGATAGACGATGAATCTATCTTTTGGCGTGATTTTAAGAAGCTGTTCTATCCCTAAGATGTTCGAGAAGATGTTGCGATAGCTAAGCATCGCCCCTTTGGGTTTGCCGGTGGTGCCGGAGGTGTAGATGATGACGGCGATGTCGTCGATATCTACGTTTTGGGTCAGTTTCTCGTGGGATTCGAGATTGGCCAAAATCTCGCTAAAGGCGATATTGTTCTCGTCCAGCCCGTTGTACTCTCCTTCCCATATGATCTTTTGGACGTTGGTTTTGGAGAAGATGTTTTGAAGCTCTTTGGAGTATTGGGCACTGGCGACCAGGATCTTGGCGTCGCAGTCGTTGAGGATGAAAGAGACCTCGTCCTCTTTGAGGAAGTTGTTGATAGGCACCGGTATGGCGCCCAGCTTCTGGGCGGCCAAGAGTGCGACGATGAACTCGGGCGAGTTGGCCAGATAGAGTCCCACTTTGTCTCCTCTGTGGACTCCTATGAGCTCCAAAAATCTGGCGAAGGTGTCGACCTTGAGCAGCATGCGGGAGAAGTTGATCTTGCGATCGCCCACGAAGTAGGCGGTGGCTTTGGGCCGCTTGGCGGCGTGTTCTTTGAGCACTTCGTAGAAGGTATTGTAGCGATAGTCGAACATACTAATACCTATAGTTGAGTGAGATGTTGAGCAGGTGGGCGTTTCCTTCGTCGAACTTACCCACGATGCCGTTGTTGTTCTGCACCGCCATCTCGATACCTCTTTCTATCTTGTAGTCGAAGAGGTAACTAATGCCAAAGCTTAGCGTCTTCGTGTAGTCGTAGATGGCGCCTAAAGCGAAGATGAAGGCATCGGCGTCGGGCAGCTCGAAACCGACCCTGCTATCGGGAATGGGGGACTGGTCGTAGGCGAAGCCGTACATGGTGGTGAGTTTGGGGCTGTTTTTGTGAGTGATACCTATTCGAAAGGTATTGGTGTCGTTCCAGTTCTTCTCCTTGGGCTGTCCCAGCACCGCCTCGGCAAAGGGATCGTCGAAGTTGAAATCGAGTCTTTTGTATTTGCTCCAGTAGGTGCGCTCGTATTCGAGCTCCACCCTCGTAGTCTCGCTGATGTTGAGGGCTACGGCGAGGCTCAGGGTCGCTGGTAGGGGGACGGTGACGTTGGCTTTGGTGTAGTAGGGGATGAGGGTATTGAAGTCGGCCGGATCTTTGGTGATGAGATATTTGCCCAGATACCCTTTTGCCGTGCCCACCTCTTTGAGGTTGATTTTGGATCGATAGGTGGCGGCTAGGGTCAGATCTGGATGGTAGCGGTAGGAGAGGGCTAGATTGTAGCCCCATTTGATATCGGTATCTCCTTTGAGCTTCTCTTTGTAAAGATGAGGGAAAGAGACTTTGACCTTTCCGTCGCTATAGATCGCCCGCACACCGGCTCCTATGGAGAGCTTATCGCTTAGGGCGTAGGAGAAGCTGGGGTTGACCTCGACGATGCGAAGCGTGAACTCCTCGGCACTCCAGATCTGAGGGTCGCTCTTCCAGCGTTTTGAGAGCCCTCCTGGCGTGGCTAGGCTAAAGCCAAAACGTAGTCCCTTGTACTCCTTGCTGATCCAGTGGAGGTGGGGAGCTAGGAAAAATTCGCTCTCGCTCCTGGCACTAGCTTCCTCGAACTTTTTCGTCAGCGGCGAGTAGACCTTGCCTTGGAAGCGGATCTCGGGCAGGTAGATGGCCGTGGCGCTAAGCTCGAAGAAACTCTCGTTGGGCATGAAGCTCATATTGGCCGGGTTGAAGTAGGCAGCGTCGGCATGATCGGCTCCCGCGACGTAAGCCCCCGCCAAGGCTATGCTTCTGGCCGACTGCTCGGGAAGTTTGTAGGCTGCTCCATACAGGGTCAGAGCTGCCAGTGTGGAGAGGAGTAGCGCTCGTTTCATTCCTTATCCTTTATTCAAGCTAAATTTATTCGATTGTAACAAAAGGCAAGATAAAATAGATTTAAATGTTAAGATATAATAATCAAAAACGAAAGGCGTGAGAAGATGTTAAACATTTTTGGTAAAAAACTCAAAGAGTACAATCTTTCTCAAGAGGAGCTCGACAAACTCCAGTGGGCCAAGATCAAGGTCAAGGACAAAGGCGATATCTGGATCAAACTCTTTCCTAAAGAGGCTCCCAATACCGTGGCCAATTTCGCCCATCTGGCCCAAAGCGGCTTCTATGATGGCTTGAAGTTTCACCGTGTCATCAAAGGTTTCATGGCCCAAGGGGGCTGCCCCGAGGGTACGGGCAGGGGAGGTCCCGGATGGGCTATCCGATGCGAGACCGATAAAAGCCTCCACCGCCACAGAAGAGGAGCCATCTCCATGGCCCATGCAGGCAAGGATACGGGCGGGAGCCAGTTTTTCATCTGTTTTGTCGATTGTCCCCATCTTGATGGTGTCCATACCGTCTTTGGTCAGATCCCAGAAGATGACGCCGCTTCGTTTATGACACTGGATATGATCGACCAAAACGACGTCATCGAAAAGATAGAGATCAAACAAGAGAAAGATTGATGGAAGGCATCTACGAAATAGTCTGCGTCAGCCCCAAGCTCTTTTTGGGCGACGTGGAAGCCAACGTCCAAGAGATCAAGCGCTCCATCCATCGCCACAAGGAAGCGGCGCTCATTCTCTTTCCGGAGCTGAGTCTTTGCGGCTATACCTTGGGCGATCTTTTTATGCAAGGAGTCGTGGAAGAAGCCGTGTTGCAAGGACTAGATGAGGTGGCCGAGGCCGTCAACGAGAGCTTGGTGATCGTGGGTGCTCCTCTATGGCATCGAGATAGACTCTACAATTGTGCGGTGGTGATGCAGCGAGGCTCGATTGTGGGAATCGTTCCTAAAAGTTATCTGGCCAATTATAGGGAGTTCTACGAGGATCGCTGGTTTAGCAGCGGGCTTGAGGTAAGAGGCGAGGAGCTCTTGGGAGCGCCCTTTGGCACCGATCTGCTCTTTGAGAGCGGCGATCTGCTCATAGGCGTGGAGATATGCGAGGATCTTTGGGCGGTGGAGCCTCCATCCTTTCGTATGGTCAGCGCCGGAGCCAATCTGATATGCAATCTCAGTGCCAGCGACGAGCTTGTAGGCAAGCACGACTACCGCCTAGAACTTGTCAAGACCCAGAGCGCTCGAGGCATCTGCGCCTACGCCTACGCCAGCAGCGGCGTGGGTGAGAGCAGTAGTGATCTGTGCTATTCGGGTGCCACCATCATCGCCGAAAACGGAGCGGTACTGGGTGAGGGGAAGAGGTTTAGCTTCGAGACTGAGTCGATAGCGGCCCAGATCGACGTCGAACGCCTCAGGCGCATCAGACGGAGCGAGACCAGTTTTGCGAAGGCTAAAAGATACGATTTTCGCATGGTCTCTTGTGACCCTGTTCCAAAGCCTAAAAGTTTGGCAAGATACTATGACCCACACCCCTTTGTCCCAAAGGATACGATCAAAAGAGCCCAGCGATGTGAGGAGATCTTCTCTATCCAGGCTAGCGCTCTGGCTAGGCGAATACTCCATATTGGCAACCCTAAGCTCATCATTGGTGTGAGTGGGGGATTGGACAGTACGCTGGCTTTGCTGGTATGCAAAAGAGCGTGTCAGATCCTCCAAAAGCCACTAAGCGATATCGTAGCCATCTCCATGCCAGGACCTGGTACGAGCGAGGAGACAAAAAAGAGTGCCAAGGATCTGGCACTGGCCGTGGGCGCGACATTTGAGGAGATCGACATCACCGAAGCGGTGATGAAGCATCTGCGCGATATCGGCCACGATCCGAAGCTCCACGACGTCACCTACGAAAACGCGCAGGCTAGAGAGCGCACCCAGATCCTCATGGACAAAGCCAACCAACTGGGCGGCATCGTCGTAGGCACCGGGGATCTAAGCGAAATCGCCCTGGGGTTTAGCACCTACAATGGCGATCATATGGCGATGTACAATGTCAATTCGGGAGTACCCAAGACCTTGGTGCGATTTGTCATCGAGTGGGTAGCGACCAAAGAACTAGATCTTACTTCTATTTTGGATCAGATCGTCCAGCGTCCTGTCAGTCCTGAGCTCTTGCCTCCCAAGGATGGTCAGATCGCTCAAAAGACGGAGCAGATCATCGGTCCTTATGAGCTTCATGATTTCTTTTTGTACCACTTTATCAAAGAGGGGGCCAGCCCAAGCAAGATTGAGTCGATGGCAAAGCTGGCTTTTCATGGGATCTATGAGGCTGCTGAGATCAAAAAGTGGCTAAGAGTCTTTATCAAGCGCTTTTTCGCCAATCAGTTCAAAAGAGACGCCATGCCAGATGGGGTGAAGGTAGGGACGATCGCACTTAGTCCCAGAGGGGATTGGAGGATGCCAAGTGATGCAAAGGTCGATGCGTGGCTGAAGAGACTTTCGATGGATGAGGAGAGCTAGGATGCTGGTCCATATCTGTTGCAGTGTCGATAGTCACTTCTTTTTGCAAAAGCTCCTAGAACTCTATCCAGACCAAAAACTGGTGGCTTTTTTTTATGATCCCAATATCCATCCTTATAGTGAATATCAGCTCAGACTCATGGATGTGCGAAGAAGCTGTAAAAAGCTTGGTATCGATCTGATTGAGGGGGAGTATGACTATGAGAGCTGGCTTGAGGCGGTACGAGGACTGGAGATGAAGCCCGAAAAGGGAGAGCGGTGTCGTGTCTGCTTCGATAAGCGGCTCAAAGAGACGGCCAAAAAGGCCAAGGAGCTAGGGATCAGGCGCTACACCACCACGCTGCTGGTAAGCCCTCTTAAATCCCAGGAGCAGCTAAGAGCGAGCGGTGAGGCTGTCGATAGGGAGCTGGGGACCCAGTTCGTCTTCGTCGATTTTCGATCCTTTGGAGGCACCCAGCTTCAATCCAAAGTAGCAAAAGAGCAAAAACTCTACCGCCAAGACTACTGTGGCTGCCTCTTTGGGCTCTCCCAACAGCGAGCCGCCCAGCAGATGATCATGGATGAGATGCTCTCTCCCCTCACAGGCCAGATCCTACCCGCTTCCATCGAGGAGCGTTTGTGGCTCTATCAAAGGCGCCTGGAGCTAGAGGATGAGGGCAAAGAATACAAGATCGTCAAGAGGCGCTTTTTGAACTATCGGCTTCTTCGAGGCTTCGTCAAGGTCGAAAAGAGGGTTGTGCCCAGCTATATCGTGAGCTATTCCCATCTGCGTCGTGACTACGCCAAAGCCAGAGTGGAGGAGGTGATAGAGGGAGTGGGCTACGCCAACAAGGATGAGATCAAGATCGTCGATATCCCTTACGTGAACGCCCTTTTGGACAAAAATTTTGCCGATACGAAAGAGCTCTATTTCGCGGGACTCACCCAAGAAGAGGAGCACAAGCTTCGTTTTTCGATAGAGGGAGCTTATAGTTTGAGTCCTATCGTAGTTTTGGATAAAATTCCAAACAAGTTCGAAATCTACATAGAGGCGCAAAGTTATAAAGATGTAAAGGAGAGTTTGGTATGTTAGATGTGGTGGCGATACAAGAGATCTTGCCCCATCGATATCCATTTTTATTAGTGGATCGTGTGGTTGATATCGATGAGGGCAGGAGTATTCGTGCTTATAAAAATGTCTCTATTTCAGAGCCGGTTTTTGAGGGCCATTTCCCGGGACATCCTATCTATCCCGGTGTCATGATCGTAGAGGGCATGGCGCAAGCGGGAGGAGTGCTGGCCTTCAAGAGCGCTAGCAAAGCCGACCAGGAGGCTGCCAAGAATAAAGTGGTCTACTTCATGAGTATTGATAAATGTAAATTTCGCCAGCCTGTGCGTCCTGGAGATAGGCTGGAGTATCGTCTGGATGTGATCAAACATCGAGGCAATATCTGGGTGCTTGATGGCAAGGCCTACGTGGATGACAATCTCGTCTGCGAGGCGGAGCTCAAAGCGATGATCGTGGACAAGTGATGAGAGTCATAGAAGAGGGTGCCACAATCGGCGCCAATGTCAAGATCGGTGAGAATGTCTTTATCTCCAAAGACGCCGTTATCGGTGATAACTGCGAGATAGCCCACGGAGCGGCGATATATGGCAAGACCTATATTGGCGATGGGACCAAGATCTTTAGCTATGCTGTGGTGGGCTCCATCCCGCAAGATCTCAAATTTCGTGGCGAGGATGTGGAGCTTATTATCGGCAAGAACAATATCATCCGAGAGTTTACGCTCATCAATCCCGGTACCGAAGGGGGCGGGGGCAAGACGATTATCGGCGATAACAATCTTTTGATGGGATATGTCCACGTCGCTCACGACTGCAAGATCGGTGACCACTGTATCCTAGCCAACGCCGCGACTTTGGCAGGGCATGTGGAGCTAGGAGACTATGTGGTCATAGGCGGTATGACGCCTATCCATCAATTTGTCAAAATCGGTGATTATGCCATGATAGCGGGTGCCAGCGCCGTAGGGCAGGATATCCCGCCCTACTGTCTGGCCGAAGGCAATAGAGCCAAGCTTAGAGGACTCAATCTCACAGGGCTTCGCAGGCGTCTGGGCAGTGAGGTGATCAACGAGCTCAAGAGCGCTTACAAGGAGCTCTTTTTATCCGGGAGACCTTTGCAAGAGGCGGCACGGGAGCTCGCCCAAAGCCCCAATGAACATGTGCGCAAACTAGCACATTTCGTGCTGGATACCAAAAGAGGAATACCATATCGATAAGGAAATAGATGTTAAAAAAGTGTAGTTTTTGTGGGACTTTTGAGAGCAGAGACAATCCGCTCATAGCTGGACCCGAAGGGAGCGATGTCTATATTTGCAAAAATTGCGTCGAGACCGCATACAATATCATCCATGGTGACAGCGAGGATCAGGGTGAAGATCTCAAACTGGACTATCTGCCCACCCCAAAGGAGCTCAAAGCAATTTTGGATGAATATGTCATAGGCCAAGAGAAGGCCAAGAAGGTCTTTAGCGTCGCGGTCTACAACCATTACAAAAGAATTTTCAAGCAAGAGGAGCTCGATGACGATACGGAGATCGCAAAATCGAACGTCCTTTTTATCGGGCCTACCGGAAGCGGAAAGACCTTGATGGCGCAGACCATCGCCAAAGTGCTCGACGTCCCCTTCGCCATTGCTGATGCGACGAGCCTGACCGAGGCCGGGTATGTGGGTGAGGATGTGGAGAATATCCTCACACGTCTCTACCACGCAGCCGACGAAGATGTCAAAAAGGCGCAAAAAGGGATCATCTTCATCGACGAGATCGACAAAATAGCGCGTCTTGGGGAGAATCGCAGTATTACCAGAGACGTAAGCGGCGAGGGCGTCCAGCAGGCGCTGCTCAAGATCATCGAAGGAAGCGTCGTAAACGTCAGCGCCAAAGGGGGCAGAAAGCATCCCAACCAAGAGTTCGTCCAAATAGACACCTCCAACATCCTCTTCATCTGTGGCGGTGCATTTGATGGGCTCACCGACATCATCAAGCGCAGGCTTGGCGGCAACGTGCTGGGCTTTGGGCAAGAGAAGCGGGGCAAGAAAGAGGAAGAGCGCCTTTTGGACTACGTAGAGCCCGACGATCTGGTCCAGTATGGTCTCATCCCCGAGCTCATTGGCCGGCTCCATATGATAGCGACGCTCAACCAGCTTAGCCGTGACGACATGGTACGCATCCTCACCGAGCCCAAAAACGCCCTGGTCAAACAGTATAAGAAGCTCTTCGCGCTGGATGGCGTGGAGCTGACCTTTGAAAAAGAGGCGCTAGAGGCGATAGCGGATCTTGCTATCAAGCGCAAGACTGGTGCTAGGGGGCTTCGATCGATCATGGAAGAGATCATGGTCGATATTATGTTTGAGTTGCCAGAATACAAAGGCTACGAAGTGGTCATCACCAAAGAGGTGGTAGAAAAAAGAACAAAACCGCTCCTTATAAAGAAGCAAAAAAGAAGCGCATAGGATAGGCGATGATATTTGACAAAATCATAGGAATGTTCTCCAACGACATGGGTATAGATCTTGGCACGGCCAATACGCTGGTGCTGAGCCGGGGCGAAGGCATCATCATCAACGAACCGTCCGTCGTGGCCATCAAGAGCGACCGCTATGGTCGCCAAAAGATATTGGCGGTAGGAAAAGAGGCGAAGGAGATGGTGGGCAAGACACCGGGAGATATCAAAGCGATAAGACCCATGAAAGATGGCGTCATCGCGGACTTCGACATCACCGAAAAGATGATCCGGTATTTCATAGAAAAGGCCCACAAACGCAAAGCCTTCATTCGTCCGCGCATCATCATCTGCGTCCCGTACGGGCTGACGCAAGTGGAGCGAAAAGCGGTCAAAGAGTCGGCACTGAGCGCTGGGGCTAGAGAGGTCTACCTCATCGAAGAGCCGATGGCCGCCGCTATTGGAGCAGGGCT
>PUXX01000010.1 GCA_009659895.1 Campylobacterota bacterium | reverse complement strand
AAGAGAATGGATTATCGATTTCATGATCGTAGTAGGGGTCTCTATTGACATCATTGGTATAGAGGGCTTCTTTTTTATTAAGACACTGACCGATGAGACCTCTTTGCCCTATAGACTCTACCGATAAGGTTAATGTATTATCCTCCTTTTTAGGATGTTGAGATACTCGAATGAGATGGACCATGTGAGCTGGAGTCAATGCTTTTGTATAGTTTTCCAAAATAGTTGATACACTCTCAAAATCATCACAATTACTTATCTCTTTTTTGTATGAGTTTAGGAGCTGCTCGAACTCCTCTTTGGAGAGCTCTTTTTTGATAGTGGGGTTGATGATTTTTGCCATGGAATTGATCCTTAAATGCAGTTAAAATAATTATAGTAAGTATTTCTTAAATAAAATTTATCATCGTTGTAATGTCACTGCTTTGTCACGAAAAAAGTGAAAATGGCCTTGATAATGCAGGAGGATTAGAACTCCTGGGAAGGAAGGATTTGATACTCTTCTATACTGTAGGCTTTGATCTGTTTGATATTTGTCTCATAGCGTACCTGATTGTCTACGAAGATCTCTTGAAAGAGTTTGGGCAGGTCCAAAAGATTTTCCATCCCTATACAGCTGCTATATCCTATCCACTCAAAGGCTAGATCTTCATCAAAAGCCAAAGCCTGTGCGTAGAGTAAGGATGGAATGTGACCAAAATTGGTAGCGATCAAGAGTCCCGATCGATCCTTAGGTTGAGTAAGATGGAAGAGTTTGGGATTGTAGTTGATTTGGGTAGAGAGCTTTTGCGCTGGTTTGATTTTATAGAGTCTCATTTGAGAGAGTATGAGGGCTGTTTTGACCAAAGGCGTATTATAGATCGTGGTATATCCATCGAGAGATTTACTGTTTTTGAAATAATTTGCTAGATTTCGTACACTGTTGTCTACAGCATAGAGTCTCACAGGGGTGCTTTGGTTGAACTCTTGAGTGATCTTTGTGGAGAGATAGGAGTTTTTGAGATAAAATAGAGCTTTTGGGTCGTTACTGATCGCTTTGAGAGCTTTTGCTTGAGCCGGATAGTCGATACCACCAAAATAGATCGATGGGCTATCGACATTGGTGTAGTATTTGTAGAGTGTGGGTACAAAAAGTGGTGTAGAGATTGGAAGATCTTCCAATAGTTTACTTTCATTGTAGCTTATGAGCAATATTGTCAGATCTCTTGAGTCTTGATCCAAAAGGTCAAATAGATCTGCTTTATCGCCAAAGCTTTGACTTGAGATTTCAAAATGGAGATCTTTTTGCAATAGATAGGCGCTCAGGGCTTTGAATGCTTTGTTGGCATATTTTTTAAGTCTTTTGGGATAGAGGATAGCAATACGAAACTGGGTAGCTAAAAGGAGAGAGTGGGCATTGAGCAAGGAGGCGAGCCGCTGATACTCCTCTTTGAAATCTTCTAGATACTTCCTTTGCATTTTGGCCATGAAGGAGAGATACTCTTCATTTTCCAAATGCTCTTTGAGACAGAAGCGATCACAAGGATAGATATCAAGATTGATAAAATATGTCTTTGGAAGCGGTAATGGTGAAAGTTCTTTTGCCGCTCCAAAAAGTATGGATATAAAAAGCGTAATTATGATGAGAATTCGCATAGCAACTCTTTAATTTTCAATAGATCTTCATAGGCTTCGCGCTTTTTACTTGGATTTCGTAGTAGAAAACTTGGATGGTAGGTAGGAATGAGTTTCCTTCCCCCAAAATCGATCACCTGTCCTCTGATTTTCGATATTGGAGTTTTGTCACCGGTGAGGTGGCGGTAGCTGGTGCTTCCAAGTGCTACGATGATTTTGGGATCGATGAGTTCGATCTGCTTCCATAGGTAGGGGATACACTTTTCCACCTCTTCGGGCGTGGGGACTCGGTTGTTGGGAGGGCGGCACTTGACGATGTTGGCGATGTAGACGTCGCTTCTTTTTAGCTCCAGTACATTTTCGATCATCTTCGTCAAAAGCTGCCCGGCTCGCCCCACAAAAGGCCTGCCCGTCTCATCTTCTGTCGCTCCGGGCCCTTCGCCGACGAACATGAGGTTTGCCTTCGGGTCGCCCTCACCAAAGACCACGTTTTTCCTCGTTTTGGCCAGATCGCATAGATGGCACTCAAGCACGATCTTCTTGAGTTCTTCGAGATCGTCAGGAAGATCACGGGAGCTTTGTTGTATTTCGATAGGCTGCATATATTCGTACCCCAACCATTGAAGTCGATAGAGATTGTATAATATTTCGAGCCGAAGCTTTCTCTTCATGGGAGTATGATACACAAGGAAGGGTTAAAGTGAGGTTAAAGGGGCCTTGGGCCCCTCGTGCGGTTATTCGGTCACTTCCACTTCGACCGGAGTGCTTTCCCAAAGGCCGTGCTTGGTGCAGTAGCTCATCGCGGTGAGCTTGAGTTTCTTGGTAGGGATGATGTAGAAGTCCACTTCCGCTTGGCTCTTTTCGTTGCCGAGCGTTCCGGGAGTAAATGTAGTTTGGGCTAAGAGTCGCTCTCCGTCCCAGAGCTGAATGTATGCGATATAGTGATCGAAATCGTCCGGGTGGGCATACTCTTGGCCGACACGCACTTTTACTTTGAACTTCTCCCCTTTTTTGGCCGTGCTGTCGCAGATGACGAAGGGAGAGTGTCGATCGATATAGTCCTTTTTGGACTCTCTTTCTACTTCGCTGATATCGACGTATCGATTGATTGTTGGCATCTTCGCCTCCTTTTTTTTGAGATTTGTCACAACTATTGTACACCAAAAAGATTAAAATAGGATAAAAAATCTCCTAATTAAAACTTTTTTATGATAAAATAGACTTATGAACATTATGGCAAAAATACGAAAGGCTTTGAAAAAGATCTCTATTGTAGCGATACGAGAATATCGCGAATCAAAAAGAATGATGCAGATCTTTATCCATGAGCGTCAAAACAAGGAGCTACTCAAAGAGGCCAACAGGCAGCTTGTCGATATCTTCAAGATCCTCATGCTCTTTCCCATCTCCTTGCTTCCCGGCTCGGTGGTGATCGTCACGCTGCTCGAGCTCATCGCCAAGGCTTTCGGCGGGACTATTTTTCCAAAAAAACAAAAACTCTAAAGCCCCGGCTTATGCCGGAACTTCGGTGACGTGGTGCTTGAGGCCGAGCTCTTCAGGAGTGCAGCCAAGTGCCAAGCCGATGAGTTGGGGCAGGTGAAGGACGGGGAGATAGAGCTCTCTGTTGATGGTTTTCGCCGCCGCTTTTTGTTTGACGTCGAGGTTGAGGTGGCAAAGGGGGCAGGGTGTGACCATCACGTCGGCGTTGTTGTCGAAAGCGTCCGCCAAAGCGTTGCCGGTGAGGATGTTGGAGGTCTTTGGCGCTTGGAGATCGACGTGAAAGCCGCAGCATTTGGTCTTGTGATCGTAATCGACGCTATTGCCCTCCAAAGCCTCGATGAGATCGTCCAAAGAGGTCGGGTTGTAGGGGTTCTCTTTGGTGCGGTTGAAGTGGTGGTGCAGTTCGCTCGGGCGGATGTTGTGACAGCCGTAGAATGGGGCGATATTGAGTTCGCTCAAGGGTTTGACTACCTTTTTGCGTAGATTCTCAAGCCCGTAGTCCTCGATGAGGGCGTAGAGAAAGTGGCGAACGTTTGAGGTGCCTTTATATTCGAGTCCCACTTCGCTCAAGGCTTCGTTGACTTTGGCTTTGAGCTCCACGTTTTCGTCCAGCCGCTTTTTGGTCATGGCGGTATTGAGCTGGCAGGTGTTGCAGATAGTCACCATATCGAGCTCTCTTTTTTCGGCATAGCAGATGTTTCTGGCGTTGAGCACGAGGCTGAGAAAATCGTCGAAATCTTGCAGATGGCTCGCCCCGCAGCAGCTGGCCTCGTCCAAGAGCACGAGCTCGATGTCGAGCTTCTTGGCGATGGCGAGAGTCGATTTTAAAAGTTCTGGGGTACTCTCTCTAGCAGTGCATCCGGTATAGAGTGCGTATGTGAGTTTGCTCATGGACTATCCTTTAAAACTTCGCTGTCGAAGCGATTTTTACGAGTTTTTTGATTTCGTCGAGATTTTTGGATTTTGGCATGTTCCAAGGCATGACGATCTTACCCTTCTTCCACATCTCATAAGCTTCAGGCAGATGCTTGAGCACGCCGATGCCTTCGCTATAGGCTACCAGATGGCCCTCGTCCAAGATGCCGTGTTTTTTGATGGAGTGCTTGAATCCCACGGCGTGTCTGGTGGCCACGTTGTCTTTGGCCACACCCTCTTCGAAGATCTGAAGATGGAGCTTGGTGATTTTGCCGATTGGATCGATATGTTTGGGGCACGCCTCGGCGCACTCATAGCACTTGACGCAGTCCCAGACCCCTTGGCCCAAGAGGTCCACGATCTCAAGCCTCTCCTTTTTGGCGTGATCTCTCACGTCTGCGGTGAAGCGGTAGGCTTTCGTGAAAGCTGCTGGGCCCAAGTAGTCTTCGTTGACCTCTACGACGGGGCAGGCGTAGTAGCAGCAGCCACACTGGATGCAGTAGTCGGCCTCTTCGAGTTTCTCCGCCTCTTCGGGAGGGATGATATGCTCCATTTTCGGATGCTCGTC
>PUXX01000048.1 GCA_009659895.1 Campylobacterota bacterium | reverse complement strand
ATCGTCCATAGGGGAGGGGCGATAGTCGGAAGCTCAAGATCCAAGCGGTGGCTGGAGCCTTTTTATAGAGAGCAGGCTTTCGGGCATCTTCAAAGATATGGCATCGACGCGTTGGTAGTGATGGGAGGAGACGGGAGCTTTCGGGGGATGGAGCTCTTTTGCAAGGAGTTCGACATAGCCTTCGTAGGGATTCCTACCACCATCGACAACGACATCTACGGCACCGATTTGTCTCTTGGCGTCGATACGGCTCTCAACGTCATCAAAGACGCGGTGGATAAGATCCGAGATACCGCCTCGACCTTTAGCAGGGCTTTTGTCGTAGAGACGATGGGGCGGGAGTGCGGATACTTGGCGGCGGTGAGCGCCATCACCAGCGGAGCGGAGGTCTGCGTCATACCGGAAGTGGAGTTTGATAAAAAAGTAGCGACGAAAATTTTAAAAGAGCAGATCCAAAAGGGGCGCAGCTATGTCTTGGCGATCGTCGCAGAGGGCACCAAGCGAACCCAAGAGATCGCCAAATGGTGCGAAGAAGATCTTGGAATGGAGACGAGAGTGACGGTGCTGGGCCACATCCAAAGAGGAGGGAGCCCCACGGTCAAAGATAGGCTTTTGGGGTTTGGATTCGCGGTGGAGGCTCTCCAAGCGTTGGCGAGGGGAGAGAGAAGCGCAGTGGCGGTCTATCGCAAGGGGCGTTTCGAGACTTTGCCTTTAGAGGAGGTATTGTCCCATACCTATAGCATCGATCCAGAAATTTTGAGCCTGCTCAATTTCATCGACTAATCGAAAATGAACTTCTTGGCGAAGGCGGGCTTAAGGTCGGTGATCCACTGGGCCTCTTCGTCGTACTCGGCGAAGAAGGGGATATCGACGAGTTCGGGATTTTTTGCTTGGAGCATGGTAAGCGCGATCACCTTTTTGCCCTCGATTTCGGTGACGCCGCTGATGGCCACTTTGCCCGGGCTCGCGCTCATGCTTGGACCCCGCACGGTTCTGGCAAGGCCGCTCACTTGGCTGATGGCCTCTTTGAAGATCTTCCAGGCCCGCACCAGTGGAACGCCAAAATAGTGTTGCGCTCCCGTATCGCGGGCTATGAACATATAGTATGGAATCATATTCATCGCCACCTGCTCTTTCCACATCCTAGCCCACACCTCGGCGCTGTCGTTGATATGTTTTAATATGGGAGCTTGGGTGCGAATAATAGCTCCGGTCTTGAGGATGCGTTTGACAGCCTCTTTGACTTCGTCGGTCTGGAGCTCTTTTGGATGGTTGAAGTGGGCCATGAAGGCCAGATGATAGCCAGATTCGACAATCTCTTCAAAGAGTCTGAGCAGATCCTCAGCATCGCTATCTTCGGTGAAGCGATAGGGCCAAAAGCCGAGTGTCTTGGTGCCGAAACGGATGTTTTTGAGGTGAGGAATGTCGGCTTTGAGTATAGGCTCTACATAGCTTCTAAGAAGCTTCGTACTCATAATCAACGGATCGCCGCCGGTGAAGATGAGATCGGTGATGGTCGGGTGGGCTTTGATGTATTCGATGAGCAGATCGACCTCTTTCATGGCGAATTTGAGTTCGTTCATACCGGTAAATTGGGGCCATCGAAAACAAAAGGAGCAGTATGCGTGACATGTCTGGCCCTGTTTTGGAAAAAAGAGAATGGTCTCTTTGTATTTGTGTTGGCTGCCTTCTAACTTTTTGCCGTCGATTTCGGGGATATTGGATTTTTGATCGGCGGGGTGGGGGTTGAGACTCATTCGAATTTCATAAATCGCTTTTTTAAGCTCCGCTTCGTCACCCTTCTCTTTGAGTTTTTTGAGCCGCTCATAATGCTCGGGCAAAAGCATATCTTTGTGAGGGAATACGAGGCGAAAAATCGGATCGTCTCGGTAGTTTTCCCAATCTATGAGTTTATCCACGACGTAGTTGTTGACCTTGAAAGGAAATACGAGCGCCGCTATCTCTATATCTTCGATATCTTTCGGGCTGACGTACTTTTGGATCTGAGGTATTTTTTTGAAACTCTTTATATTGTAGGCTCTATACTCCAATCGCAATCCTTAATTTTTTTTGAAATTATACCATAAAGGGAGCCGAAGCTCCCAGAGATTATTGTGCGTAGATTGTTTTGTTTTTGATGAAGAGTTCTTGGGTAAGATCGTAGACGATAGGCGTGCCGGTGGGGATTTCGATGCTATGGACCTCTTCGGGAGCGATATCCTCCAAGAACATGATGAGCGCCCGAAGGCTGTTGCCGTGAGCGGCTATCATGACGGTATCATACAAAAGCAAGGAGGGCATAATCTCTTCGAAAAAATACTCCACCACACGCTCTCTTGTATCTTTGAGTGACTCGCTCTTGGGATGATAGCCGATATTTTCATATTTTGGATCGAGGGGATAGCGCTCCTCGAAATCGGGCTCGCTCTCTTCGATAGGCGGCGGCGGCGTATCGTAGCCTCTGCGTACCGCCATGAAGAGCTCCTCGCCATATTTTGCTTTGACCTCGTCTTTGTTCTTGCCCTGCCAGTCTCCGTAGTGGCGCTCGTTGAGCTTCCAGCTGCGTAGCACGTCGATATGCTCCCAGTTTAGCTCGTTTAGCGCGATTTGAGCGGTATGGATGGCTCGCTTGAGATAGGAGGTGTAGCAGATGTTGGGGTAAATGCCGGCCTCTTTGAGCAGGACTCCGGCTCTTTTGGCTTCGGCTCTGCCTTTTTCGCTCAGCTCCACGTCAATCCAGCCGGTAAAGAGATTTTTGGCGTTCCACACACTTTGGCCATGTCGAATCAAAATCAACTTCATCGTCACATCCTTGCCGCGATCATATCCGCAAGCTCCAAAAGTCGCCCGCTGTAGCCGTATTCGTTGTCGTACCAGCTAAAGACCTTGACTTTGTTGCCGTCCACCACCATCGTGGAGAGCCCGTCGATGATGGAGGAGTGGGGGTTGTTGATGATGTCGGTGGAGACCACTTCGTCGTATGTGATCTCCAAGATTCCCTTGAGATTTCCATTCATCGCCTCTTCGAAGGCTTTGTTGACCTCTTCGGCGCTGATCGATTTTTTGAGCGTGGCGTTGATGTCGGTGATGGCGATATCGGGCACGGGCACGCGGAGGGCCAAAGCGTTCATCTTGCCTTCGAGTTCTGGGATGACTTTGGTCGTAGCGATGGCCGCGCCGGTGGAAGTGGGGATGATATTGGCCGCGGCGGCTCGGCCTCTTCGGTGTTTGCCGGGGTTTTTGCGATCGACGGTCACCTGAGAGGATGTATAGGCATGGACGGTAGTGACCAGCGCGCTCTCGATCCCAAAAGCGTCGTTGAGGACCTTGATGGCGGGGGCTAAGGAGTTGGTGGTGCACGAAGCGTTGGAGATGACGTCGTGCTTGGCAGGATCGTACCAATCTTCGTTGACACCAAGCACCACGGTCAGCTCAGCGTCCTTGCTGGGAGCTGAGATGATCACCTTCTTGGCTCCGGCTTTAATATGCTTGGCCGCGTCGTCACGCTTGGTGAAGTGTCCGGTGCACTCCAGCACGATATCGACGCCAAGCTCGCTCCAGGGAAGCTTTTCTGGATCTCGCCCGGTTACTAGCTGGATTTTTTGATCGCCGACTTTCAAGTAGTCTTCGCCATACTCCACGTCCGCTGGAAATCGTCCGTGAACGGAGTCGAATTTGAGCATATAGGCCAGATCTTCCGCCGTCCCGCTGCCGCCGTTGGCGACGCATATCTCTACATTTTTGGGCCGATTGACGATATAGTGCCAAAGCACCATCTTTCCGATACGGCCCAAGCCGTTGATGGCTACCTTTTTCATCGTTCGCTCCTCAAGTTTTTTCGTATTTTAGCCTCTTTTTATTTAAAGATGGATAATTTCGCCCTCTTTGACGATGTGAGCTTTCGTGTGGAGCTCTTTTGCGATCGCCTTTTTGAAGACTCTTTGCTTATCCTCTTCGCCGTGTATGATGAATATGGTCTTGAGCCCTTCGGTTTTCGCCGCCCACTCGATGAGCTCCCTTTGATCGGCGTGGGCGGAGAAGCCGTTGATGGTGTAGATCTTGGCTCTGACCGCTATACGCTCTCCATATATTTCGATGAATTTTGCGCCGTCTACTATTTGGCGCCCGAGGGTCCCTTCGGCTTGATAGCCTACGAATATGACGGCGTTTTTGGGATCCCAGATGCGGTGCTTGAAGTGGTGAAGGATGCGTCCGCCGTTGCACATACCGCTGCCGGCTATGATGATGTTGCCGCTCTTTTTGTCGTTGATCTTTTTTGATGCGCTCTGGCTTGCAGCGAAGCGTAGATTGGGAAACTCGAAAGGGGAGGGCTTCTTTTTGCACTCGTTGGAGAGGAGATGCTTGTATTTGTTGTAGACTCTCGTGGCTTTGATGGCCATAGGGCTATCGAGATAGACGTTGGCGTGGCGGGGGAGCTCCTTGCTCTCGCTCATCTCCTTGAGGATACAGAGTAGCTGCTGGGTGCGCTCGATTGCGAAGGAGGGGATGAGGACGTTGCCGCCGTTTCGCAGTGTCTCGATTACCGCCTCTTTGAACTCCTTGACGCTCTCTTCGTAGCTGCGGTGAAGCCTATCGCC
>PUXX01000032.1 GCA_009659895.1 Campylobacterota bacterium | reverse complement strand
AGATCTCTTCCCACTCATCTTGGGTATGCTTGGCAGCAAATTTCGCTCCGTTGAATCCGCACACCTTCTTGAGCTTTTTGGAGTAGAGCTTCTGACCTTTGCTAGCGTCCGCAAAAGCTGCGGTGCTCACGAAGCTCAGTCCCAAAAGTGCTGCGAAGAGAATTGTAGCGATTCTTTTCATTCTCGCCTCCTTCTATATAAGTTACATTGAAAGTATAACAAGCAATTGTGAGTCGATTGTGAGCTACTTGATCTTGCCGATCACTTTGTAGCGCTCCCAGTATTCGTCCAGAGCCTTTTGGAGAGTGCCTGGATCGATGCGATGTCGGTAGATGGGCCCTTTTTTGTAGAGCCGTTTCTTCGGATCGGGGCGCAGCAAAAACTCTCTCATCGCCCCTTTGACCCCACGCTCGCTGCTATAGTAGAGCAGATAGTCGAAAAAGATAGGCTTGAGCGCTACGCCCCTTCTTTGGTGGCAAGGGACGCAGGCGCGATCGAAGGTATCCGCGTAGAGTGTGAGGCATAGAAAAAGAAGAGCTATTTTTTTGGCCATGTGACGCTCACTTTGGTGTATTTGTCCACCTTGGAGTCGATATCGATAGATAGACCAAACTCCTTGGCGATCATGGAGACGATATGAAGCCCAATACCAAAACCTCCCTCGCTGGAGTTGAGGCGCAGGTATCTTGTAAATATCTCGTCGATCTTTTCTTTTGGGATCCCGACCCCCGTATCTTGGATGCTAAAGCCCTCTTTGGAGGTGGTGATGATGATCTTGCCGCCAAGTTTGTTGTATTTGATGGCGTTGGAGAGGAGGTTGTCGATGAGGCGGGCGATCTTTTTGCGGTCTGCTTTGAGGGTACTTGGAGCTTTGTGGAACTCTATGGTGATCTTTTTGGAGTCGGCCAGGGTTTTGAAATATTCCACACGCTGCTCCAAAAGGGTGTTGATATCGATCTGCTCTATGGTCGAGGGGATCTTCTCATGCAAGAGCAGATAGGTCAGATCTTTGTAGATATGGGAGATGGTGCGTGCTGCTATATCGATACGGTCGATTTTTTTGACGATTTTTGGAGGGATCTGGCTCTTATCGATGGTCTCGATGTTGGCAAGGATGGTGCTTACGGGCGTGTTGAGCTCATGGGTGGTGTCTTTGATGAAGTTGTTGAGCAGGAGTATGGAGTTTTTCATCGGGCGTAAAAAGAGCTTGACCAAGAAATATCCAAGCCCTGCCATGAAGAGCAAAAAGAGCGAGCCAAACGTAAAGATATTTTTGTATACGGCTGTGATCCAGGCCTCATCGTCCTCGATCTCTATGATCACATATTTAGCACCCAGGTAGTAGAGCTCTGGCTCTTTGATGAAGTGGATCTTATCACCCACTTTGTACAAGACGCTGGAGAAGTCGATCCTGTCGGTCTGGAGGAGAGAGAAGATTCGTACATGGTCCGCATCGTAGATGGCGGATCGGAAGTTGGAGTAGCGTGGGTAGTAGTTGTCTTCTAGGAGGCTCTCATGCATCTGGCGGATACGGTGGATGACATCTTTGGCGTACTCCTGGAGTTTGGGCAGGTGGGAGCTTAGGACGATCTCTTTTTGGAAACGGTAGTACATAAAGGATGAAAGGGAGAGGATGATGAGGGTCAAGAAGATATAGAGCCCCAAAAAGCTAAGTAGCGATTTCTTCTCACTTAATAAATTTATATCCATAGCGTTTGATGCTCTCTATGCGATCTTTTCCCAGATATTTTCGCAGATTTTTGATATAGGTACGCAGCGCCATATCGCTGGGCGTTTCGTCATACTCCCACAGGGTCTCGTAGATCTTTTCGTGGCTGATCGGTTCGTTGGGGTGTTTGAGAAAAAGTTTGAGAAGCTTGAGCTCCTTTTGGTTGAGATTGGCTGGCTGACCATGGCTGATGAGCTCGTTTTTTTTGATGTCGTAGTGGTTGTGCTGGTCTATATGGATGGTGTTTTCCTTGGCCTGGAGCTGGCGCTTGAGCAGTGTCTCTATACGCAAGAGCAGCTCTTTGAGGGCGAAGGGCTTGCGGATATAGTCGTCGCAGCCACTTCTATAACCCTCTTCCAAAGAGTCCACCCCATCCAAGGATGTGATGAAAATGGCTGGCGTGTCGCTGGCCTTTCGGATCTTTTTGAGCAGCTCAAAGCCGTTTTCTCCTGGCACCATCACATCCAGGAGCAAAATATCGAAATGCTTCTCATAGACCTTTTCCAAAGCTTCCTGGGATGTATAGGCGCTCTCTACCTCATACCCTTCATCCTCTAGATACTCTTTGATCGTCTCGCTTAGGTTCGTATCGTCTTCAAGCAGCAGTACTCTATTTTGCAACTTCGCTCCTTTAACACTATAATAGTACTACAATATTGATTGAAAAAACCTAAGGATCGATCATGGCCATCACCAATGCAGAGATCGCAAGGATGTTTAGGACCTATGCCGATATGCTAGAGATCAAAGGAGCCAATCCATTCAAAGTACGGGCCTACCGAAATGCGGCTAGGACTATCGAAAATATTGCCAAGCCCTTAGAAGAGTTGGTCAAGGAGGGGTATGATCTGACCAGGCTTCCAGGGATCGGTGCCGATCTGAGCCAGTATATCAAGGAGATCGTCACGACCGGCAGATTTTCCAAGCTAGAAGAGATCAAGGAGCAGATCCCGCCAGCTTTGGTGGAGCTCTTGTCAATAGAGGGACTTGGGCCAAAGAGGATCAAGATCCTTTACGAAGAGCTTGGAATCGAATCGATGGAGGATCTAAGACGTGCTGCACAAAACGGTAAGATCCAAGGACTTCCAGGCTTTGGGCCCACTCTGGTCCAAAAGATCCTCAAAGGGATACGGCTTGCCAAAAAAGCCGGTCATCGGTTTAAGTGGAGCGAAGCCAAGGAGTATGTCGAAGATCTGCTTGCCTATATGCGCCAGATTCCCTTGACCCATCTGGAGGTGGCCGGAAGCTTTCGAAGGAAAAAGGAGACAGTAGGGGATCTCGATATCTTGGCCACCGCCAAGGATTTTAGCGAGGTGATTCGCCATTTCGTCAAATACCCCAAGATCAAGGAGGTGGTGAGTGCTGGAAGTACCAGAAGCACCGTCATCCTCAACAACGATCTGCAGGTGGATCTAAGGAGTGTGGAGGATGAGAGCTACGGGAGCGCCTTGCACTACTTCACAGGCTCCAAAGCCCACAATATCGAAGTACGCAAGCTTGCCATGGAGCTTGGGCTCAAGGTCAACGAATATGGTGTCTTTCGGGGGGAGGAGCGAATCGCCGGACGTACGGAAGAGGAGGTCTACCAGGCGGTGGGACTGTGCTATATCGAGCCTGAGCTTAGAGAAAACAGAGGAGAGATCGAGGCGTGCAGGGAGGGGAGGCTTCCAGATCTGATCACTCTGGCGGATATGAGAGGGGATCTGCATACCCACTCCACCTTTAGTGATGGCAAAAACAGCATAGAGGAGATGGCACGGGCCGCTATGGAGCTAGGATATAGCTATATCGCCATCACCGATCACTCCAAGAGGCTCTCGGTGGCCAGGGGGGTGGATGAGAAGAAGATCTTGCAAGAGCTTGAGCAGATCGACATGATCAATGAAAAAGTGGAAATTGAGATTTTAAAGGGGATAGAAGTCGATATTTTAGAAGATGGCTCCTTGGATATGGACGAAAGCCTCCTTCGTCGCTTGGATCTGGTGGTCGGAGCTGTCCATTCGAAGTTCAATCTCCCAAAAAAACAGCAGACCGATAGGATCGTCAAAGCTTTGCAGAGCGGATATTTGCATATCCTGGCCCATCCTACCGGCAGGATCATCGGACAAAGAGAGCCTATGGATCTGGATATGGAGCGGATATTGTCGCAGGCTAGGGAGCATGGCGTGGCCATGGAGGTCAACGCCCAGCCAGAGAGGCTCGATCTAGACGATGTCACGATCAAACTGGCCAAGGAGATGGGGGTCAAGATGGCCATCAACAGTGATGCCCACAATATCTTCTCTTTGCGCTATATGGAGTATGGAATCAATCAGGCACGACGTGGCTGGTGTGAGGCCAAAGATGTGATCAATACTTTGGATCTGCAAGATCTGCTGAGATTTTTACGAAAGGATCGGTAATGGCGATACAAACTCCCTATGTGGCGGTGGATGGGGTGATCAAGATATTTGAGGATGAGAGATTCAAAGGTATCGTGCTCATAGAGCGCAAACATGAGCCTCTTGGTATAGCTTTGCCAGGAGGTTTCGTGGAAGTGGGGGAGCGGGTGGAGGATGCGCTGGTGCGTGAGATGAGAGAGGAGACCCAGCTAGAAGTCTCTATAGAGAAGATCTTGGGTGTCTATAGCGATCCTAGAAGAGATCCCAGATTTCATGTGGTCTCTGTCACGTTCCTTTGCCACGCATCTGGTACGCCAAAGGGAGGTGACGACGCCAAAAATGCCATGATCTATAGGCTCGAAGAGATTCCATGGGATAGGCTGCTTTTTGATCATGCTCAGATTTTGAGGGATTTTTTGCTGGGGAAATGAAGCTATATGGCGGAGCCGACGGGACTCGAACCCGCGACCTCCGGCGTGACAGGCCGGCATTCTAACCAACTGAACTACGGCTCCAAGTGGTGGTCGG